>JADJLQ010000001.1:2920000-3220000 GCA_016709995.1 Saprospiraceae bacterium | reverse complement strand
AGGAGACTAATTTGGAATTTTCTTCCATGAGGTCACCCATCTTTTTCATGAATAATAAGGATGATAATAGTATACCCACGCCTACAGCTATCAACAAATCAAAAAATACTGTAATCAAGAGGACAAAAACCATGATCACAGCGTCTGTGCGAGGAATTTTCGAAATATGTTTCAAAGATTTATAATCCAAAATGCCAATACCTACGGTAATCAATATACCTGCCAGGACAGACTTCGGAATCAGGCTTGCATATTGGCCAAGCCCCAGTACGATGATCAACAATATTACGGAATGGATAATACCCGAAATTCGATTTTTGCCTCCGGACCTGACATTGACCAAGGTCCGCATAGTTGCACCTGCTCCCGGCAAGCCGCCAAACAAACCCGCTATCGAATTGCCAATACCTTGTCCGATCAATTCTTTATTGCTATCGTGTTTTGTCTTGGTGACATTGTCAGCAACTACAGAAGTCAGCAGGGAGTCTATAGCTCCTAGTGCAGCTAAAGTAATCGCTGCCTCTATTACTGTCCAGGTCCATTTGGTATCAAAAGCTAACAGGTGGTGGAGATGCAATTTTGGAAAACCCTGCGGGATATCTCCAATGATAGGTATTTCTATCTTCAACACCAATGATAAAATGGTGATGGCCAGCAAAGCAACCAGTGTGCTGGGCACTGATTTTAAAATTTTTGGAAGTAGGTAAATAATTACAATAGTCAGTGTCGTATACAATAAGGAAGTAAAGTTTATAGACGACAACGCACCCGGAAGTTGTGTTACGACAGCAATGGTGCTGGACGGAGAGGCCAATCCTAAAGCAGGAAATAGTTGGTATAAAATAATAATCAGACCTATACCACTCATAAAGCCTGATACAACTGGGTAGGGAATATAACGAATATAACTCCCCAGTTTCAACACTCCCATCAAAATTTGAAAAAGGCCGGCCAGGATAAATGTGGCAATGATCGCATGCAGCACACCTTCTAGACCACTAGCTCCGCCCACAAAGGAAGCTATGGTGGCCGCAGACACCACCGTCATTGGGCCGGTAGGTCCGCTGATTTGCACAGGCGTTCCTCCAAATAAAGCAGCAAAAAAGCCTAAAAATATAGCCCCATATAATCCAGCTGCTGCACCCATCCCGGATTGTACACCAAAGGCGAGTGCCAGGGGCAAGGCTACAATGCCGGCAGTCAGTCCGCCGAATATGTCCCCTTTGTCTGGAATGCTGATTAAGCTTTTTTGCATAGGAAGAATTAAATTCTAAAATATTAAACCTTTAAACCATTAAATAATTAGGAGTTAGATTTAAATAGAATCCACCTAGATAAAACCTCACCCGAAAAGATTACCTGCCAACAATAATTAATAAAGAAGCCTTCCGGAAAATTTATTAGTTGTTAGGAGGAGGGGTCTCCGTATCCGGGTGGTATTTTGGAAGATGAATAGCAATTTCTAAACTCAAAATACAAGGCTGTATTGGCGACACTAATAATCTTGCAAAGTCTGCGACCATGATGTCCTTGACTTTTTGCTCTACCTCTTCTTCATTGTCCGATGGATAGTCTTTCTGGATAGCATTTACAGAATAACCTGAATCCTTGAGTAGATATGCTGCGAGCTCACCTGAAGGACTCAAGCACAATATCGTTAAGATAGCAAAAAACCTTAAAAATCTCATCAATTGGCAACAAAGATAAAACAATGATGCTCAATGCCATTACTTCTTGTATTGTTATGACTAATTTAATATTTGATAAATTTTGCGTTCATTTGAATGGTTTAACCTGGTTAAAACTTTGACTCAAGCCCAAGCTTTTGAATCTTTTCATGAATTATTTTATTTTTTTATATTTATTTTTTTTAGGTGTCCCTTTAAATTTAGATGCAGCATCCCCGATAGATCGGTATGCATTGGTGCACAGGCACTCAGTCATTATAAAAAAATGGATAGCCTTTCATCCCTTTCTGTAGGTAATGGAAAATTTGCATTTACAGTTGATCCTACCGGATTTCAAAGCTTTCCATCCCATTACGAACGTGGAGTGCCTTTGGGTACTCAGAGTGAATGGGGGTGGCATAGTTTCCCAAATCGGGAACATTATGGTTTTGATGAAACTTTTAAAGAATATGATTTCCATGGAAAAAAAATAAACTATAGCGTACAAGGTCATTCATCAGACAGAAAAAATAAAGCAACAGAATATTTTAGATCTAATCCTCATCGATTACAATTGGCCAATATAGGACTCGAGATCGAGATGAAGTCCGGGGCGATGTTCCAGGTCGAAGATATATCCAGCATTGAACAGACATTGGATCTTTGGGAGGGTATGATCCATAGTCGTTTCAGTGTTGATGGGCATGTGGTGAAAGTGATTACAGCGGCCCACCCGACCAATGATGCAGTGTCTTTTAAGATTGAAAGTGACCTGCTGCAATCACATAAAATAAAAATCAGGGTACGAATCCCAGCTCCCAATGGTGCCTGGAAGGATGCAGGAACTTTGTGGCAATATGGTCCCGGTCAGACTTCTACCAGTCACTTTAATCGAAGAGTCGCTCAGATCACCAGTATCATCGACAGCACACAGTATCTTATTCGGCTGCATTGGAAGCATGACGCTCAACTCATTAAAAAAGCAGAGCAATATTATATTTTAGATCCAGCTCCAGCCTCAAGCTTTGAGTTGACGATTGGATTTGACCCGAACTTTAGAAAAACTTCCAACCCTTCCTACAATAAAACAATACAAGCCAGTAAATCGGCCTGGAAAAAATTTTGGATGAGCGGAGGCGCAATAGACTTGTCTGAATCTACTGACTCAAGAGCATTCGAATTAGAACGAAGAATCATTTTGTCTCAATACCTCACGCGGATACAATGTGCGTCTGCCAATCCTCCCCAGGAGACCGGCCTGACATTCAATAGCTGGTATGGCAAACCTCATATGGAGATGCACTGGTGGCATAGCCTGCATTTTGCACTTTGGGGTAGACCGGAATTATTAGAGCAAAGTCTGCAATGGTACCTGAAAAATGTCCTTCAGGCCCAGGCTCTGGCCACTCGTCAAGGGTACAAAGGGGTTCGATGGCCCAAAATGACCGATCCGGAAGGACAGGAAACACCTTCGTCCGTGGGATCTTTTCTTATTTGGCAGCAACCTCATATCATTTATTTTAGCGAACTGCTGTATAAAATCAATCCATCTCAAAAAGTACTGACCAGGTACAGGGAGCTTATTAATTCCACCGCGGAGTTTATGGTAGATTATTTGAGCTATGATTCATTGGGCTCGAGATATGTTCTGGGGCCTGGATTGATACCTGCACAAGAAAGCTTTTCCCCTTTAACCACCATCAATCCTACCTATGAGCTAGCGTACTGGCGTTGGGCTTTAAATGTAGCCCAATCCTGGAGGACTCGAACAGGATTGTCCAGGGAGGCTCGTTGGGACGAAGTGATTTCAAAACTCTCGGCTTTACCGCAAAAAGATAGCACTTATCTCGCCTGTGAGTCGGCACCTGACAGTTATAGCGATCCTAGACATATGACGGATCATCCGGCGGTGCTTGGAGCTGTTGCAGGCTTACCTATTGATCATTTCATAGATACTGGTGTGATGAAAAATACTTTCCTGACCATCTGGCAAAAATGGGATTGGGCCTCCACCTGGGGTTGGGACTATCCTATGATGGCCATGGCTGCCACCAGGTTGAATATGCCGCAATATGCACTGGAGGCCATACTCATGAGGCAACAAAAAAACACCTACCTCATCAATGGCCATAACTATCAAACAGAACGATTGCCTATCTATCTCCCAGGCAATGGTGGCCTGCTGGCTGTGATCGCTATGATGTGTACTGGTGTCGAAGGAAAACAAATTGAGTCACCAGGCTTTCCAAAAAATGGTGCCTGGAAAGTGAGGTGGGAAGGATTAAATAAAATATTTTGATCTCAGATTCACTCAGCAAGAAACGGGTCTATATGACTAGATGATCCATGTAGCTTTGCATCATCATGACAGACTACCAAAGAATAGAAAAAGCCATCCTCTATCTAAAGGAAAACTTCAAATCTCAACCGGATCTTGACGAGGTGGCAAAGCAGGTTTATTTGAGCCCTTTTCATTTTCAAAGATTATTTAAAGATTGGGCAGGAGTCACGCCTAAAAAGTTTTTACAATTCACCAGCCTGGAGTATGCCAAAAAATTATTAACCCAACAATTATCTGTTTCACAAACCAGTTTTGAAACCGGATTTTCAGGCACCAGCAGATTACATGATCTCTTTGTAGGAATAGAAGGAATGACTCCTGGAGAATACAAAAACGGTGGAGAGACATTATCTATCCAATACAGTTATGCCGAGACTTTATTTGGAGATGTTCTGTTAGGTTCTACGACCAAAGGAGTATGTCACCTGGCATTTGTACAGAATGAAAAAGATGGTTTGGAAAATCTACGACACCTATTCCCCAGGGCAAAGCTTGCACAAAAGACAGATTTTTTTCAACAAAATGCCTTACAGGTTTTTACCAAAGATTGGACTGATCTGACTAAAATAAAGCTTCATTTGAAGGGTACTGCTTTTCAATTAAAAGTATGGCAGGCATTATTAAAAATTCCTATTGGCGATATTTCTACATATACTCACCTGGCTCAATCCATACAACATCCCTCTGCCAACAGAGCGGTTGGTACTGCTGTGGGTAGCAATCCTGTGGCTTATCTCATCCCTTGTCATCGGGTGATAAAATCTACAGGTGTCCTGGGCGAGTATCATTGGGGGAGTACAAAGAAAGCTGCCATCTTAGGCTGGGAGGCTGCTCAAAAACATGGAGATCAGGATTCCAATGATACAGATAATTAATCATGAAGATCATCCTTCATATTGCGCTCTCAGACCTGGCGGTCAGAGAAAAAATACACCATAAAGAAATCACTTTGGCTGGCAATAGTAGATTGAATATTTATGGGCATCTTCGATGTGCTTCGGGAAAAAGAATGAAAAGATTAAATAGGGTGTTTTTTAGATCTGAACAAGAAGCGATAGACTCAGGATACAGGCCATGTGGTCATTGCATGAAGGCAGCTTATAAAAAGTACAAACAAAAATTATAGAGTATATGTCAATTCAAGATATTAAAAGAATGCCCAACATACTTCCTTATGACGGAGAGGTCTATTATTATGGATTGATGATGTCCCTGGAAGCGTCACAGTATTACCTGAAAATATTCCTCGATCAAATACAATGGAAAAACGATGAAGCCCGAATCTTTGGCAAACATTTTATCACCAAACGCAAGGTGGCCTGGTATGGTGACCAGGGATATCAATATACTTACTCGAAGACCACTAAACAAGCGTTAGCCTGGACTCCAGAATTGTTAACGCTGAGGGACCAGGTACAAGACCTCACCCAGTCAGCTTATAATTCATGCCTGCTCAATCTCTACCATACTGGAAGTGAAGGTATGGCCTGGCATAGCGATGATGAAAAAGCATTGGGCAAGGGTGCCGCCATTGCATCGGTGAGCTTTGGTACGGAGAGGCGCTTTTTATTTAGACATCGTCATACTAAAGAAACGATAGAAATAGTGCTGGCTCCGGGAAGTTTATTGGTGATGCAGGGAGAGACTCAATTTCATTGGGTTCATCGACTTCCTGTCACAAAAAAAGTGACCGAAGCCCGGGTAAACCTTACTTTCAGGATGATGGTGCAGGAGGCTATAGAGTAAAGTAGTGTTACAAAACCATGCTCATTTTTTCGTCAGCATTTCGTACACCCAATTATTTAATCGCTCAGATTCTTCGGGGTAGATCCAGTGGCCTGAGTCAAGGTACAACCATAAGTCCTTAGGAGCTGTGATGATATTGTACGCCGGGTACATCGAAGTCGGTGGGCAAGTTTCGTCATTAAATCCCCAGGCATATCTGCCAGGCACTTTGATCTGCCGTGCAAAATTGACTACATCATAATAACTTGCAGTGGTCAGTTTGGATTCCGTGAGATTGGCCGCGTTATTTTTATCAAACATATGGGGCCATCCTCCTGCTCTATTTTGAGTATAACCGGCCATATCAGACATAGCGGGGTGTATAGCTGCCAGGTATTTGACTCGTGAGTCCAGGCCGGCGGTTACGATCGACAAAGCTCCACCTTGACTACTACCCATGACCGCCAGGTTACTGCCATCATATTGTGGTAGGCTATTGATAAAATCATTTGCCCGGATACAACCAAGGTAGACCCGCTTGTAATAATATTTGTCTTTGTCATCGAGATTATAGACCCAGTACCCTGCAAGTGGACCCGCTCCAAGATTTTGATATACCACCGGATCCATATTGACCGGCACACCATGGATACCGATCTCAAAAGTAATCACTCCCCGATCAGCCATGCTGACATCTCCATTATAAGGCCGTACGCCCGCTCCCGGTACTCTCAACAAAGCCGGATATTTGCCCTCTGCTTTGGGCACACAGAGGATGCCGTACAACCTGGCGGTGCCGCCATCTCTGTAATTTTGCAGATTGACCTGATATACATTTGATTTTTCTGTACATCGCTCAGGCATTAAAGTCATGCGCGCATCCATAGGTACTTTGGCGAGGTCGGCTTTGGCCTGATCCCAATAAGTCATAAAGTCTGCAGGATACTTTACTACCGGTTTAAGGTTGAGGGGATTAAAACCGGCAGTAGCTAGTCCGCGATAAATTTTCCCATCTATGGTTGTTGACACCACACACCTGGTAAAACCTTCATTGGTCATCGTACCACCATCCAGTTTGACCGTTCCATTGGTCAATATCATTGAATCTTTTTTCATGGGGGTCATTTTCTCCTGGCCGATTTCGTACCGGATCATACAGTTAGGCACCAGCTCCTCATTGCGGGTGACCGTGACGGTATAGGTTACTTTTTCGCCGGGTTTGTAGGTCCAGTCAGTGTGATCGGGTGATACATGGATTTTGATGGGTCGCTCAGGAGGTTGTGCACTCATTCGAAGTATAAACAACAGAAACACCGAGAGAAATGAAAACTTAATAAAAGAATTCATAGATCATATTTTGAGTTTACAAAGTAAAAATATTGAATAAGTAAATAGATTGTAACCGGTCATTTTAAATGGATGGAATAAATTTTGGAGCTCTTCGCGCTTTAGTCAATTGTTCGAAAGCAAAAGCCAGCTTGATCAGATTCTGTTCATCATAAGCGGTACCCATAAAACTCAAGCCTATAGGGAGCTCGTGGATATAACCCATCGGTACCGTCACACTGGGATAGCCTGCGACTGCAGAAATACCATAAGCACCATAGCCGGTCCAATGATCCCCATTGACTTTATCTATGCACCAACTGGCCCCGGTGGCAGGACCTATCAAAGCATTCAATTTGTTTTGTTTAAGCAGACTGTCGATCGCTATTCGAGCCACTTCATGTGAATTTTTAAGGGCAAGCAGATATTCTTTGGTCTGCAGATCACCCAGTTCAGCACATTGTTCCAGGATCTCTTGTTGGAAGTAAGGCATAGCTTCCTCTTTATGGTCTTTATTAAATTGAATGATATCTTTCAGCGTTTTATATTTAAAATTTTCAGTTTGTAGATATTTTTCAACCCCATATTTAAATTCATATTTGAGGACCATAAATTCAGGATCATTGATTTTGCCATTTGGCCCCATATAATCTACCTCGACTATAGCAGCGCCGTTTGACCGGAGAAGGTCCAGGGTCTTTCCAAGCAAGTCATCGATCTCCTCATGCCGTTTAAGTAATGAAGCATCGATACCCAACCGCATGCCTTGCATGGTCGCCAGGTTTAAATCTTTGGCATAATTCAAGCCAGAATCCGGATTTGCATTCGTAGCCTCATCCTGAGGATCTTTGCCCTGCAAAGCGGTTAATAATACAGCAGCATCCGTCACCGTTCGAGCCATCGGACCTGCCGTATCTTGAGTATGCGAGATAGGGATGATGCCTGAGCGGCTCCAAAGTCCTACAGTAGGTTTGATGCCAACCACTCCATTGATACTGGCCGGACAAGCTACAGATCCGTCTGTCTCTGTACCTATAGCTATTGTACACAGATTGGCAGATACCGCTGAGCCTGACCCTGAACTGGATCCACAGGGACTGTGGTCCAGGACATAAGGGTTTTTGGTTTGACCACCACGACTACTCCACCCGCTGCTGCTTCGGGTGCTTCTAAAATTGGCCCATTCACTGAGATTGGTTTTGCCCAGCAGCACTACTCCTGCTTGTCTGAGTTTTTCTACAATGAAAGCATCTTTGGAGGCAATATTGCCTACCAAAGCCAAGGCTCCTGCAGTAGTCATCATTTTGTCAGCCGTATTGATATTGTCTTTGATCAGGATTGGGATGCCATGGAGCGGTCCTCGTATGGTACCGGCTTTGCGCTCAGCATCCAATGCTTTTGCTATCAGGAGTGCATCAGGATTGATCTCTATGATAGCATTGAGTTTGATACCAGCCTGATCGATGGCGGCAATCCGTTCGAGATAGGCTTGAGTCACCTTTTCAGCGGAAGTAGAACCGGCACTATACATTTTTTGCAATGATTCAATCGTCACCTCATCCAGGTCAAATACATCGGTTACTTCAGATTTAGACTGCACAGTTAGGTCTTTGCACCGACTCAGGAGGAGTGTATTGATACCAGCTGCAGCCAGGATTGAATGGTGTATAAAACGGCGTCTGGAAGACATAAAGATTAATTTAAGTTGTTGAAAATAAGCTAATTTTAATAAGGATCACAAGATTTTCCATTAATCCAGTTATAAAAATGAAAACATTTAAGAGCGATATTTCTGATAAAGAATTTCCTGAGACAGATAGAATATCAGGTAGGACTATCCGCCCAATGATCATGGATTTGATAAGACAGGATAGTTCTTCATTTGGCCAGGAAAGCAATATATCACTGAGTGAACTTAATTTTTACAGAGAAAAATACATCTCCCAGTTTTTACTCAAAGAAATCGGCGAACTGTCTGAATTGGAAAAAAATGTGATGACTTCTGTATCTGAAGAATCCACCTTGTCGGATAAAATAAATAAAGAGGATACCGATTCCATCACATATGGTCAGCATATTGCAGATAAAGTAGCCATATTCGGTGGAAGCTGGACCTTTATCATTTCTTTCGGAGTTTTTCTGGTCATTTGGATCATGGTGAATGCGTTTTGGTTGTCCAATAAAGGCTTTGATCCATATCCATTTATCTTGCTCAATCTGATCTTGTCTTGCCTGGCTGCTATGCAAGCTCCGGTGATTATGATGAGTCAAAACCGGCAGGAAGAAAAAGACAGAGAGCGGGCAAAAAAAGATTATATGATCAATCTCAAATCAGAGCTGGAGATCAGAATATTGCACGAAAAAATTGACCACCTAATCATGAAACAACAACAAGAGCTGTTAGAAATACAAAAAGTTCAAATTGATATGATGAATGATATTTTAACACAAGTCAATCTAAAAAAATCAGCTTAAAATGGTTCTGAATTCTGAGAGATTATTTTATGCATTTTATAAAAACTTCTTGAAAAAATTTAAATCTTTTAAACAATCTCATTTTGAAGGAAATAAGCATGCTCAGTACTTGACTAGCAATATTTTACGTAGTCTAAAGCCTATACACCAACAGGTTATCCACACCAAACCAACAGGGTGAAAACCCGAATGCACCGTTATAAAGATTTTTAATTGCAACAGCCTCACTACATTTGAGACGATGACTGATATTAAAGTTCAGTTATATATATTTTTTAAGATTATGTTTGTCACTGTATAATGGAAAAACCTGATTCAATAGTCAATATCAATACCGCGGGACGACGAGCGATCAAGAAAGTGGAGGACGATGCGAGTGTCATGACTTATGGCAGGATACAACC
The DNA here is from genome assembly GCA_016709995.1 of Saprospiraceae bacterium. Taxonomy (NCBI): domain Bacteria; kingdom Pseudomonadati; phylum Bacteroidota; class Saprospiria; order Saprospirales; family Saprospiraceae; species Saprospiraceae bacterium. The sequence goes on along the minus strand of JADJLQ010000001.1, from coordinate 3,210,062 downwards.
ACAGGCAGTACCACTCGAAGAGGCAGTGCTTGGAGCCATTATGATCGACAAAGATGCACTCGCCGTAGTTATCAATATACTCAAGCCTGAAAGTTTTTATAAACCACAAAATCAGCTGATATACCGATCTATGTTGGGGCTTTTTGAAAAGACTCAGCCTATAGACCTGCTCACGGTACACGAAGCGCTCAAAAAAGCTGCTGAACTAGAAAATGCAGGCGGGATCCAATACCTGGTAGATCTGTCGAATAAAGTAGGCTCTGCAGCCAATAGTGAGTATCACGCCCGCATCGTGGCTCAAAAATTTATCCAACGTGAATTGATCCGTATAGGTACATCGACGATTAGTGGTGCTTTTGACGAGACCATGGATGTCTTTGACTTGCTGGACGAGACAGAAAAAAACCTGTATGATGTCACCCAGGGCAACCTCAACCGGGGTTATGAGACCTTAGGTGCTTTGGCAGCCAAAGCTCAAAAACATCTGGAGCAAATATCTCAAAGGGAAGAAGGTCTCACCGGAGTTCCTTCCGGATTTACAGCCCTGGACCGTCTAACCTCCGGCTGGCAACCATCAGATTTGATCATCGTAGCGGCCAGACCGGGTATGGGTAAAACTGCATTTACCCTAGCTATGGCACGCAATGCAGCATTTGATCACAAAATGCCGATCGCTATATTTTCTTTGGAGATGGCCAGTCAACAATTAGTGACCAGGTTGCTCTCCCTCGAAGCTGAGATTGAAGGTGGCAAAATGCGGAATGGTCGCCTCGAGCCGGAGGAGTGGTCCAAACTTCATCAGGCCATCGAAAAAATGAGTGATGTGCCGATCTATATCGATGATACACCTGGTATCAACATTTTCGAGCTCCGGGCTAAATGCCGAAGGCTCAAAATGCATCATGACATCAAAATGATCATCATAGATTATCTGCAGCTCATGAGTGGCCGCAGCGATAACAAATCGGGTACTCGTGAGCAAGAGATATCGTCTATCTCCAGAGCACTCAAAGGGCTTGCCAAAGAATTAAATGTACCCGTAATAGCCTTATCTCAGCTCAGCAGGGCGGTCGAGACCAGGGGTGGAGCTAAAAGGCCCATGCTATCAGACTTGAGGGAATCTGGCGCCATCGAGCAGGACGCGGATATCGTCACTTTTATATACAGGCCGGATTATTATGAAATGGAAGGCGTAGACGATTCCTTGCCCAAAGGTGTGGTAGAAATCATTATTGCCAAACATCGAAATGGTCCGCTAGATACTGTTCAACTCAAATTTATTGATCGATTTGCTAAGTTTACAGACCTGGAGGATTTTGATTTTACAAAATTACGTGGGGATATGCCTACTCCTGCACAAACGCCATTTAGTGGATTAATCACCCGACAAAGCAGGATGAATTCTGACGACGATGTGCCATTTTGATTAGAGGGTAGCAGTCAGAATCGGCAGTCAGCAGTCAGAAGGTAGCAGTCAGTAGATAGCAGTCACATTTCTGAGTCTGAGTCTAATCTCTGAAATCTGAAGTCTGATCTATTAAAACCCTATAGAATTACCACCATCCACACAAAGAACAGTTCCGGTGACAAAACCTGAATCCGCTGAAGCATAATAAGCTGCCGCAGCACCGATATCGGAGGGTTGGCCCATCCTACCCATAGGCGTACGCGCGAAGACTTTGGCTTTGCGAGCAGGATCGTCATTGAGCGCTTTAGCTGTCATAGCAGTTTCGATAAAGCCGGGGGCGATACAATTGACTCGGATACCCCTGCCGGAGAGTTCAGCTGCCATCGCCCTCGTAAATCCTTCAATAGCGGTCTTGGAAGCTGAATAGGCAATGACCCTGGGCAATCCATACTGAGCAGCCATAGAGCTAATATTGATGATAGACCCTTGCTCGCGAAGTAACATGTCTTTCACTACTTCCCGAGTGATGGCAAATACTGCGCAGAGGTTGGTCGTCAATACTTTTTGAAAATCTTCGTCGGTCACTTCGACAAAATCTTTTTTCATATTGATACCGGCATTATTGACCAGGATATCTATTTGACCAAACTCTTTGACCAGATTAGCTATGAATGGTGGTATAGAGGAGAGGTCAGACAGGTCACATGCCCGGGCATAAGCTCCATCGCCAATCTCGGAAAGTGCAGCATTGAGTTTAACCTCGTCCCTACCGACGATAATGGTCCTGATACCTGCTTTTACAAATTTCTGGGCAATACCCAATCCGATGCCTGAGCCACCGCCGGTTACAATAGCTATTGGTGAAGTTTCACTCATGATTCTGTTTGTTGTGATAATGGTTTTGTATAGATAGGAAGCACAAAATATAAAATTACTTTCTAAGACTGGATTGCCGGACCAGCAATTCGTGATGAAGAACAATAGTTTTGGTCATTTGTAATGAATGTGATCCTCGGAGATGACTGATGAGCTGACTGGCGGCGAGCTCACCCATTTCGTATCCCGGATAATTGATGGTAGTCAAATTGGGTTCGATCACAATAGATATAGGGTCATTGTTAAATCCAACTATGGCGATGTCTTCAGGAAACTTGATACCGTTTTCTTTAAGTTTAATCATACATCCTACTGCTGAGCTATCGTTGGCAGCAAAGATACCATCTGGTCTTTTTCTCATAGCGAGTATGCGCTTAGCAATTTCATGCCCTGATTCCATGCTTAGGTTGGCTTCCAGCACAAGTTCTTCTTTAAATTCTATTTGATGTTTGGCCAGGGCATTTTGATAGCCTTGCAGACGGTGACGGTATATCTCCAAACCTGTATCGGCAGTGATATGTACGATCTGTCTACATCCCTGGTCTATCAGATGCTGCGTGGCGTCAAAAGCTGCTTTTTCATTGTCCAGCACTATATTGGTAAAAGGAGATTGTGATGAGGTCCTGTCAAAAAATATGAGGGGAATCTTTTTATGGAGAAATTGATCAAAATGATTAAGATTGGTGGTGCCATATCCAAGTGAAACAAGGAGGCCATCTACCCTGTTTTTAAACATTGTTTGCGCACTATCTATCTCTTTTTCAAGGGCTTCGGCGGATTGAGATATTATCAGATTATATCCGGCCCGATTGGCTATAGATTCCATCCCTGCTATGACTGTAGACATAAAATAGCTGTTGAGACGGGGGATAATGACTCCGATCGTATTTGTTTTTTGTGTCCTTAGGTTTTTTGCAAAATGATTGGTCCTGTACCCGAGGGATTCTGCTAATTCTATAATTCTCTTTTTAGTCTTTTTGTTGACGACAGGGTCGTCTTTTAAAGCTCTGCTTACAGTCGCAATAGAAAGTTTGAGCGATTTAGCCAGGTCATATATGGTGATGTCTTTTTCTCTCATCATTGTTGAGGAAGAAGACAAATTTAAAAAAAAATTATGAAAAAATTGTAAGCGATTACATTTTTATCAAAATCGTGTTATATATTCGTTCTTTCTAAAAAACGCTTGCTTTTTTCTGTATTTAATCAAAAAATGATATGATAAAAAAACTTTACTTAACACTGTTTCAAGCCAAAACGGCTTTTTTACTGATGTTACTAGGCAGTTCCTTTACGATTCTTGCCCAGGACATCAAGGTTTCTGGTATTATACGGGACGAAAACGGGGATGGTGTGCCGGGTGCTACTATTCTAGTTAAAGGTACTAATTCAGGCACAGCCTCAGATGTAAACGGTTACTATTCACTCTCTGCACCTGCCACTGGTATTCTTACCGTCTCATACATAGGTTATCAATCCATGGATATTTCTATCAATGGGCAATCAACACTGGACATTACTATTACCCCGGCGGCCTCTTCACTAGATGAAATCGTGGTAATAGGCTATGGATCTCAGAAAAAAAGAGATGTGACCGGATCGGTTACCTCTGTCAGTGAAGTTACGCTCAAAGAAGTACCAGCTCCCAATATTCTTAGTCAACTGAAAGGTAGAGCAGCTGGTGTTTCAATAGTAAGTAATGGATCTACTCCCGGATCTCAAGGATCTATTCGCATACGGGGAAACAGGACTTTGACTACCGGAAACGGCGATGGTTTGGATGGTCCCCTGGTGGTGGTAGATGGTATCCCATATGGAGGCTTAAATGATATCAATCCGGATGATATAGCTAGTATGGAGATATTGAAAGATGCTTCTGCGACTGCCATCTATGGTTCGAGGGGTGCAGGTGGGGTCATTTTGATTACTACCAAAAGAGGAAAAGTGGGTAAGCCGGTCCTGACATATGATGGTTACCATGGTGTGACTGATGTTTTAGCTAAATACCATGTAATGAATGGCCAGGAATATGCCCAGTTTAAAGATGATGCAGCCAAATACAACACGGTCTCTCCAGGGACTACACCTTATCCGTTGACGGCCTTAGAATCGGCTAATCTGGCAGCTGGGGTAAACACGGATTGGCAAGACTTACTTTATCAACAAGGATTTAATACCAGCCATCAACTCGGCTTACAAGGTGGAGTAGAAAATACGCAGTATTCTCTTGGACTTGGTTATTTTAATGAGAAAGGTGTTATTTCTCAGCAAAATTTTGACAGAATGAGCATCCGGGCCACGCTGGATCAAAAATTAGGAAAAAGCATAAAAATTGGATTAAACACCATCAATACACTTTCTCATACCAATAATCCTGGCGGCGGTGGCGTACCGGGATTTTTGACTGGCCTTTCTCCATTGTCAAAACCTTATAATGATGATGGATCTGTAAATTTATTTCCAAAACTCGGTTCCATCGATGCCGCTCAAATCTCCCCACTTACCTTGATATCCAGGGCAGATGACATCGTATCGAATTCAAGAAGCATTCGCACATTTAACAGCTTATATGGAGAAGTAAATATCCTGGATGGTTTTAAATACAGATTCAATGCAGGTTTGAACTTTAGCCAGTCTGCATTCAATGGTTATGGACCTCCAAATACATATGTCAATAATGCAACAGTACAGAGTTCATCGAATGCTGATCTGAGTAATACAGAGTTTTGGGATGTAAATCTTCAGCACTTATTATATTACGACAAAGTCTTTGCTCAAAAACACAAATTAGGCTTGACTGCCTTGTTTGAAGTAACCAAAAATCATTCTTTGGGATCCAACTTCAATGTCAAAGGGGTGCCTGCTGATTATATTCAAACTGCCAATTTCGCTTTGGCATCCGGTGCTCCTACTGCTAATGCCAACAATGGAAATTTCTTTTCCGAGACAGGTCTATTATCCTACATGGCACGGGCAAACTATTCCTATGATGGAAAATACATGATCACTGCTACTTATCGCAGAGATGGTTCTTCTACACTCTCCCCTGGAAATCAATATTTTGATTACCCTGCTATTGGTCTTGGATGGAATGTAACGAACGAACCCTTTATGAAAGACCTTTCATTCCTGACTAATTTGAAGCTTAGAGGTGGATGGGGTATCTCAGGTAACAGAAATGTTGGGGCATACTCCACCCTAGGAGCATTATCTGCCGGATATTACAATTTTGGCACTACGACCGCCGGTCAGGTTCTGGCGTATACCGTGACTAATTTGCCTGCGAGTGATCTTGGGTGGCAGTCTACATCACAAATAGACTTTGGATTAGAGATTGGCCTGTTTAAAGATCGTATTACCGGCAATTTTGATGTCTATCATCAGAAGACCAAGGACATCTTACTTTCTGTGAGTCTGCCACCGAGTAACGGTGCCGGCTCTACATTAAAAAACCTGGGAAGGACTGAAGGCAAAGGATTTGAATCTTCTGTGACGGTTGATATTTTTAGAAACCCTTCTGGCTTTAATTGGAGTACAGATCTGATATACTTTTACAACCGGGAGGAAATCACTCAGCTCACTACACCTAAGGAGTTGGATAACAAAGGCAATGGCTGGTTTGTAGGCCAACCGCTCACCGTAATCTATGATTATAAGAAATTAGGCAACTGGCAATTGACTGATGCCAGCGATGGCACTTTGGCCAAACAAACTTCGCCAATACAATTACCTGGACAGATCCGTGTGGAAGATGTAGATGGCAATGGCAAAATAGATGCAGCAGATCGACAAATTATAGGCAATTTCCAACCTAAATGGGAAGGAGGATTTACAAACAGAATTAGTTACAAGGGATTCGATTTTTCAACAGTAATATATGCACGCATGGGTATGAAAGCCTTAGTGCCTTATTTATCAGGTACCTCAGGCGGCGGGTCTGGTTTTGGATTCTTTAACCAGGGTCGATCAAATCAATACAAGGTCGACTATTGGACCAATGAAAATCCTACCAATGCATTTCCCCGCCCTGATGGCAATGCTGGGGTAAAAGATTTTGCTTCAGTGAATACTTATTATGATGGTTCTTTTATAAAAATGCGAAGCATCAATCTTGGCTATACTTTTAATTCAAAATCTTTGAGTAAAGCCGGGATATCAGGGGCCAGGGTTTATTTAAATGCAACAAATCCTTTCATTATATGGGCACCATTGGTCAGGGATGATTTGGGGGTTGATCCTGAAGGCAATAGTAATGCGACTACCGGAACTGTCATTGGAGATGGCGTTCCTACACGACAAATAAGTGTGAACCTAAACAATCCGCCTGTCAAACAAATTACTGGTGGTATAAATCTTAAATTCTAAATTGAATACAAAATGAAAAAAATACAATCATTTATTATAGCATGTTTTTTACTCGTTACATTGGGATGTGAAAAAATACTTGAAGAGCACCCCCAATCACAGATCGTACCGTCTTTTTTTACCTCTTCTGCCGGAGTACTGGGTGGAATAGCCGGAGTATATAATGATATAAGAAGTCAATGGGGTACCGAAGGATTTTCTATAGAAATGCAGGCCGGTACCGACGAATTCTTGCAAGGAGCCAGCAGCGGAGGAGGACCGGTGCATACTTATAATGGCCTCAATGCAACCAATTTTGGTTCTGCGTGGGGAGTAGCTTTTACGGATATTAATACTTTAAATGGAGTGTTAAAGTTTGGCCAGGAACTCAATGAATCAGAGACTATCAAAAAACAATATTTAGCGCAGGCCAAATTTCTCAGGGCATTTTGGTATTTTTATTTGGTTCAGACCTGGGGAGATGTGCCTCTTCACACGGAGTTTATCACAGTAGCCTCACAAAGTGCTACAAGGGATCCAGCTTCAGAAGTATATAAACTAATAATCCAGGATCTCACAGATGCCTCCGCCGACCTGCCTGATAAACCTACCGCTCCCTTCCTGGGGAAAGCTGCTACAAAGCCTGTCGCCAAATTTTTCCTGGCAAAGGCTTATCTTACCAGAGGTTGGTTGACTAATTCACAAGCAGATTTTGCAGAAGCGGCAAAAATTTCGAGTGAAATCATTGCCAACAAAGGAACCTATGGATTGGATTTGTGGCAAGATTTTGGGGATGCTTATCTACAGGCCAATGATTATGGAAAAGAAACCATGTTTGTCAGTGACCATGCCAATGATGCCAAATACGGTTATTATACGGTAGGGGGCGCTGCCTCAGGTGGTGCCGCTCAAAATCTTACGCCCTGGTTTACTAACTGGAATTACCCGGCTGTAAGTGGTATCAATTCTTTTTTAAATGCAAATGGCGCCCTCTCCAACAGTGGTACTGCGGGCATGGTCAGGGATGCATTTTACGGTCGGCCATATATTCGTATCAGGCCTAATAGTTATAAGTGGCCCACAGGACCCAATGCAGGCAAAAATTACTTTTTAGACCAGGCTTTTGTGAAAAGAGATATTGATTCAAGATTTGCCAATACTTTCTACACGGTATATATCTCCAATACGGCTACCAACAATCCTTCTACAGCTGCTAATAATAAACGTGGGATCGGATACACCATGCGGGTAGGCGTAGATACAGCTGTTTTGTTTACCGATTACGAAGTCCCAGGCGCACCGCAGTTCATGGGCACCACTCCTTTCAAGGGAATAATCGTACCTCCCAGTCTTTGGAAATCAGATATATACCCGGCGGTTAAAAAGTTTATGGATCCGACCCGAGGTTCCAACTTCAATGATCCTTCTACGAGGCCGGTAGTGCTGACTCGTTTTTCTGAAGTATATCTTGTTGGAGCCGAAGCTTATTTACAAGCCGGCGATAAAGCCAAAGCAGCAGAACTACTCAATGTAATTCGCCAAAGAGCCGCGTATCGAAAATCTAATACCGCTGATCAAAATACTGCAGCTGCCGAAGCCATGAAAATTACCGCTAGTGATGTGACAGTTGATTTTATTTTGGATGAAAGAAGTCGTGAACTTTTTGGCGAGTGGATGAGATGGCATGACCTGGTTCGTACCAAATCTTTAGTCAGTCGCATCAAAGCATGGAATCCTGAGTCAGGCGCTAATATTAAAGATTTTCACGTGTTGCGACCGATCCCACAATCGCAAATCGATCGAACCGTGGAAGGGCCTGCATTTCCTCAAAATACTGGATATTGATTTCCCTGGAGCATTTATTATAAAAATTGTTTAAAAATAGAGGTAGTTCGAACTGCCTCTTTTTTTTGTGCAGTTCGGTAACTGATCATCCCAGGCTAAGGATCTCCTCCCACACCTTTTTCAAAACAGGGATACCATGTTCCGTGTTATGTTTCCTGTTATTTAAAACCCTTTCTCCTGGATAAGTGATCTTGGTCGAAGGGTTCATCTTGATGGATTGATGATAGTCGTCTATGATTTGTTGGACGGTTTTTGGGATAACCGAATGATTGCCCAACCTGCCCAATTCGATGGCGATAAATACCTGGGATATATCCGTTTCGATACCCGCTTTAGTGATTTCGTGTCCGGCCAGCCCAGCGGATAATACGGAAGATAAAATGTCCAGCAAAAGTGATAATCCGGCACCTTTCCAATAGCCGATTGGCAAAGCTCTTCGGCTGGTAAGGACAGAGGCTGGATCGAGTGTCAATTGGCCTTCCGGATCATAACCGCCGTATACGGCTAAAGGTTGATCATTGAAAACGGCCAATTCCATGGCACCAAATGAGTACTGGGACATCGCCATATCCAATACAATTGCTTCGTCCTGATAAGGCAAGGCCATGACGAAAGGATTGTTGCCCAATCTGGAGTCCAAGGCTCCCCAGGCAGGCATGACACCAATCGTGTTGGTCATACCTATAAATACATATCCGGCTTTGGCGGCATGCCAACCATAGGTTCCACCCCTGATCCAATGATTGGTATTGGCCAATGCTACGCATCCGATACCATACTCATGCGCGAGCCGCATTGCAGCGTCCGTGGCATGTAGTGCATTCAAGGCACCGGGCCCACGATGACCCACCCATTGCTCGATCGCCCCAAATTTGTGATGCAAGGTAGGTACTGCCTGAGGCACCACGTACCCATCTTTTACATATTGCACAAACCTTGGAAACCGATTTACCCCATGGGTATAGATGCCGTCCACACTATTGACTGTAAATATTTCGGCCAGGGCAGTGGCTCTGGATTCAGTAAATCCCAACGGCAATAAGATGGATGTAAACCGATCCCGCATCTCGTCAGCGGCAATGATTATAGTAGGAGCAGACATGTACTATTGTTTTAAAAATGATTCACTTTGGAGCTTCAGATAGGAGGATTTTCCTGAAGGTTGCCGGACTACCGTTCTGAAAAATGATTAAACCTGGAGCTGCACTTTTAATGAAGTCACCTTATCAGCAGCAAGGTGCATCGCCTGATTGACATCATTCAAAGGGAGCACGCCGGTAATAAATGGGTTTAAGTCAATTCTGCCAGACATAACCAACCTGATGGCTTCATCAAATACATTGCCATACCGAAAGGATCCTAAAAACTGAATTTCTTTGACCATCACCATATTGGCTGGCAAGGGCACATCTATAGTACCCAAAGTACCTATCTGAACTATCGTACCGCCCGGTCTGACCAGGTCAAAAGCTTGTCGTAGAGCAGGTCTGGCTCCGGAAGCTTCAAATATCACATCAAATCCGTCACCGGTCATTTCTTTTACCTTGCTTTCTATCTGTGGGTCTGTTGGATCCAGGGTATAGTCGATCTTACATTTCGAGGCAAAGGTGCGTCTCTCCTGAACGATATCACTCACCACGACCGGTACCGCACCAAAGGCTTTGGCTGTGATCGCTGTCAGCAGTCCTATAGTGCCACCTCCCGTCACCAATACTCTTTTACCAGCTACTGTCATCGGTCTTTTGACTGCGTGGAGGGCGACAGCCAGTGGCTCGATCATCGCACCATGTCCGTCATCCATGCCATCGGGTAAGAGATGGCATTGATCTGCTCTCACTGTGAGATACTCCGCCATAGCCCCATTGGTGGGAGGGTTGGTACTGCCACTACCCAGCATGACAGTATGCCGGCAAAGGTTGCCCCGACCACCTTTGCAGTAATCGCAGTATCCGCAGGCTCGGGCAGGATTGACAGTGACCCGGTCTCCGGTACGCAAAGAAGATGCTCCGTTGGCATCAGCAACTTCAGCTGTTAGTTCATGACCTAATATGAATGGCCGGGTAGGAGTAAAACTGCCACAATATCCATCCTCAAAATAGTGAAGATCGGATCCGCAGATGCCTACTCGCTTCACCCGGAGCAGTACCATACCGGGCAGGAGGTCAGGTTGATTAAATTTTTCGAGCCTAAGGTCTTTAGCACCGTGCAGCACTGCCGCGTTCATAGAATTGTCCACTCAGTAGATATTGAATTGTTTTAAATTTATAACTCATAGACAAAATAAGGGTTTCATCCTGATTTGTTTCTGATTATAATCTACAATTTTATGAAGAAATATTTGCATTTCAATTAAATTTCAAACGAGATGTAATTAGGCTTAGGATAAACCAGGTTTTTAATCTAATGGATAAATAAATAAAGTTTTACTTTTTATATGGAATCAATAACCAGGAAAAAATTTTTACAGCGCACGGCACTGGCAGGTGTAAGTATTCTTTTAAACTCGCTGCAGGGCTGGTCTTCAGCCAACGGGGATAAAAAACTGCGGGTGGGCCTGATCGGATGTGGAAGTGTCAGCAATCGATATATACCACACCTTCAATCATCCCCTTTGGTAGAGATAGTCAGCCTTTGTGATATAAAGTATGAACGGGCGGTAGCTCAAAATAAGCTATACCAGGTGAATGCCGCTACTTATCCTCATATCGATCAGATGCTGGCCGGTGTACCTTTTGATATGATGATCACGACGACTGATATGCAGCTGCATGGAGCACTCAATAAAAAAGCTTTGATGGCCGGCAAACATGTATGGAGCGAAAAGCCTATGGCCAACACTTATGCAGAAGGCAAGGCCTTGCTCGACCTGGCCAGGAGTAAGAATCTTCGGTTTTGGGGTGCGCCGGCCGTAGTTAATAGTCCTCAATTTGCTTTTATGAGCAAATGCATCCAGGAAGGCAAACTCGGCAGAATCGCCAGTGCACATGGTCAATATGGGCATACAGGACCAGGCTGGAGCGCCTTTTTTTATGAGAAAAATGGTGGGAGTATGCCTGATCTTGGCGTGTACAATATAGCCTCCCTCACAGGTCTTTTGGGTCCGGCAAGATCAATAGTATCCATGTTGAGTATAGTCAATCCCGATCGGACTGTCGACGATAAAGGCAAAATCAAAGTCGAAGCTGAAGACAATGCACATATCCTGATGCAGCACGATCATCATGTGATCAGTCATGTCATGTGTGGTTTTAATTATTTTGACCCTCATGGTCATGAAGCCAAAGATCAAAAATTACACTCGATTCAGATCTATGGGGATCAGGGTAATCTCAGATTGATTGGTTATGATTGGGAGTCCAATGGCGTATACCTCGATAATTCGTGGGACCACCCTCCAGTCCTGTATCAGGAAGATTCCGAGGGTTATGTCTGGCAAGAAGGAGCTACCAGGGTAGCTGAGTCTTTAATCAATCATGCAGAGCCAAGGATCAATGTCGAGCATGCACTCCATGTGCTTGAAATCATTGAAGCTGCCAGGAAATCTTCCGCCTCTGGCAAAAAAATTCCGTTGAAGAGCACATTTAAATGGCCCATGGTTTGATATGGACTCAATAACATTTAATTTAACCATACTGAATATCCGCAAACGCTGCTCTGGGGGCATACCCAATATTTTTGTAGATATGATTGGATGTCGGATTGGCTTTGTCAGTAAATAAACCGCAGTATCTGAATCCTTGTGATAAGATGACTTCACTCAACCTATGAACGCAGGAGGTGGCATATCCTCTGCCTCTCAGGTTTTCTGGAGTATATACGTAGCCTACGATCCCGATATTTTTTGTTTTGCGTGCGATCGCAGCCATGCTGACTATCTCACGGTGGTCTACCCATTTGAAAAAATTACCTGCATTGATTTTACCCAACACGCTTTTATGTATTTGTTCTAAAGGTTGTTTAGGAAATATATTTGCATCTTTTTCGAACTGGATCGTCCATGCAGTCAACAGATCCAAATCATCACTCGTGGCTGATTCAAAATCGCCGGATGCCAAAGGCAATGGATTGACTTTGTCTAATTGGTGCACAATTACAGTTTCCGTTTTGATTTGTTTTTTACCATAAAAATTTGAAAATTCGGTGGCATAAAATGTTTCTCCAATGGCTCCATAAACCTCTATACCTTGATCCAGGTAATAATCAGCCAAAGGTCTTATCTGCGCTGTATTTTTTGTGGACCCTGTCACGATGACTTTGGCTATTGTTTTGATAGAAGAAGCTTGAATCTGGTCAGCTTCGATCGAGTTGATAAAAACACATTGATCATACACTTTCATTTTATCCTCGAAACCATAACAGATACCCAGCATGAGGTTGTTCTCAAGTTCTTTCTGCTCCAAAACGGATTCGGTAGCATCGAGGAAAGCTTGTGGAGTGTTATAGGATACAATCGTGGACATTGCAGTTCAATTTTTTTTTACAGAATTGCCGGTTTCAACAAAGCACCGGCTTCTTTGTCTATGAATACGTAACCCTCCGGATGAATCTGCATAATACTGGCAGGAAATGAGGTAGTGATCGGCCCTTCGACGGTGTTTTTGATGACTTCAGCTTTTTTGCCTCCTGTGGCTATAAGTATTACCCTGATAGCTTCGATTAAGTAAGATAGCCCCAGGGTGATCCCTTTGGTAAGAGTCACCGGTTGGTCAAAATATTTTTTACTTACCTCGATTGTAGTTTTGTCCAGTAGGATGACATGGGATTTGAGATCGATATCCACCTCTGGTTCATTAAACCCGATATGACCATTCATACCCAATCCTACGATCATGATATCGATGCGGCCGCCCCGTGCTTGAATAAAGTCGTCCATGAGGTCACATTCCTCATGAAGATCGCGCGAAAGCCCATTGAATAGGTGATATTGATCTTTAGATAGATGTAATGGATGGGCCAGTCTATGCATAAAATCATAATGACAACTTCCTTTGATCTCAGGGGATACACCTACCCATTCATCCAATTCGATAAAACTGCATCGAGATATATCTATTTTTTCCTCTAACACCCTTTGTACAAATATTTCACAAGTGAGTTTGGGGGAATCTCCGGATGCAAAGCATATCAATGCATTTGGTTTTTTTGCTATCACACTGAGAAGGTCTGTGGCTGCCTGTACCGCGAGTGAATAAGTATCTTCAAAAATTTTTATTTTCATGGGTGTAGATTGATAATGAATAAGGCTATTTTTAGACTGGCATCCGGTGGTCCATATAACAATGCATGCCCTCCGCAGAAAAAGATCGATCCCAGTATCAGAAGAAGCACTTTGAGCATGAAGAAATTATATATTGGCCTCTAAGATAATTTATAGTTCCCAACAAGGCTTCATACACGCTTGATTTAAAATATTTATAAAATTTCTAATCAAAAAGGTGAATGTTTTTTTTTCGAATCTATTTTCTTCAGCTGGAGCATTAACTTTAACCCTTTCTCTTTTAATTAAAATGCTGCATCATGAAATCAAAAATCATTATTTTCTTTTTTTTCAATATCCTAAGTACCCTTTCAATTAATGTGCAAGGGCAATCTGACACCAATATCCTGGTCAAGCCAGAACGGATCGTTACGAAGCACACCGTCAAAATTGATAATAAGGTCATCAATTATACAGCCGTCGTAGGTACTTTAATATTAAAAAACGAAAAAGACGAATCCATTGCTTCGATAGGGTATACCGCTTATACTAAAGAAGGTGAAGCAGATCTTTCGAAAAGACCCATCACCTATTCATACAATGGAGGACCTGGATCCTCCTCTATGTGGTTGCATATGGGTATCATGGGGCCGCGTCGGGTAGTTGTCAATGATCCTTTGCCCAATGGTCCTGCTCCATATAAAATTGAAGACAACAACTATTCATTGCTCGATATCTCAGACATCGTGATGATAGACCCTGTGGGCACTGGCCTTAGCCGGGCTGTTGGCAAATCCAAAAACAGTGAATTTTGGGGTGTCGATTCGGACATAAAATCTGTCAGTCAATTTATCAGGGATTACACGAATGAAAATGAAAGATGGAATTCGCCCAAGTATTTGTTAGGAGAAAGCTATGGCACTTTTCGTTCAGCAGGAGTGGCTGATTACCTGCAATCCAGACTTGGAATAGCATTGAATGGTATTGTCCTGGTATCCAATGTCCTGGATATCCGGACCCTTTCTTTTAATCCCGGCGATGATATTTCTTATATTCTCAACCTTCCATCCTATGCTGCTGTAGCGTGGTACCACAATAAAATCAGTCCCAAACCAGGCAGTTTGACAGATTTTTTAATGGAGGTGAGAGCTTTTGCTTTAAAAGAATATGCCCTTGCATTAATCCAGGGGGATCAGTTGACTGCGGGAGATCATGACAGCATGATCAAAAAATTGGCCGGTTATACAGGGATTTCCACTTCCTATTGGGCCAAAGCCAACCTGAGGGTCAATCAACCACAATTTTGCCAGGAACTTTTAAGAGATGAAGGCCTGATCGTCGGGCGTTTAGATGCCAGATATACCGGGGTCACACAGAATTTATTGAGTGAGTATGCTTTTGAAGATCCACAATCGTCTGACATCAGCCCAGCTTATATTTCTTCTTTTATGCATTATTTTACGACCGAGTTAAAAGTAGGTAAAGACAAAAAGTATAATTCAAGTGCTTATGGTCTCACAGGATTTGACTGGGACTGGAAACATAAAAGAAGTGAAGGGCTATTTGGAGATGCCACATCTCCCAATACTGGCCCAGATCTCATCCATGCAATGTCCAATAATCCCAGGTTGAAAGTACTGGTCTTGAATGGCATATATGATCTGGCCACTCCTTTTGGAGCTTCAGAGTATACATTTGATCACCTTGGGTTACAGCCTAAAATCAGATCCAATATCTCCCATAAATATTATGAAGCGGGTCATATGATGTATGTGCAATCAGAGTCCGCATCTAAGTTTAAAAAGGATGTTGCGGAATTTATTTTAAGTGGTTTGAAATAATTAATTTTTACAAGATGAATGGTACTTTATTAATCGCGCTGATACTTAATCTCAATCTATACACTGCTGCTTCTATCCAGGGTGCCTGGCAATTAAAAGGGTCAGGTGATCCCGGAGAAGTAGCTTCGCTCATCATCACTGCTGATTACATGTCGGTAGCAGTGTACAATGAGTCTACCCATGAATTTTTGCGGACCTACGGAGGGACCTACACTTTGACTGATCAAAAACTTAAATGGTCCCTGGAATATGATTCAAAGGATACCATGATGATCGGTAAAATAGTAGATTTTTCATACCAACTTTCCTCCAATGCTCTGACGCTGGAGCGAGAGTCCAAAGTCACCTGGACCAGGATAGATGACCATCAATCCGACCTCGCAGGCTGTTGGCGAATCACTGCACGTGTGGGTAACGATGGCACAATGAATGCCATGCCTCAAGGAGCTCGAAAAACGTTAAAAATCATGAGTGGGACAAGATTCCAATGGTTTGCGATCAATCCATCTACCAGACAGTTTTCCGGCACGGGAGGAGGTACCTACACCTTGGTGGATGGCAAGTATACAGAGACCATTGAATTTTTCTCCCGAGATAAATCAAGGGTGGGCAGTTCTTTAAGCTTTGATGCAAAGGTGGATGGCGGGACCTGGGACCATAGTGGCAAAAGTTCTACAGGCAATCCGGTACATGAGATTTGGACCAGGCAGTAGCTATTGACCATAGGCAATCCGAAACATCGGTAGATAATGAGCAATAAAAAATGGCCAATTCGGGGTGAATTGACCATTTTTAAATTGAACCACGGAGCTCTTTTCTTATCAGCTTATAGGCATCCGACTGATATTATGAGACAACCACATATCAAAAGATTGTAATTCAGGATTGAGTTCTTTAGAAAAATTGACATCCCGAGTTTTAGTGCATTGTTCTTCAAATTCCTGGTAAAACTGAAACATATTGCCCAGGTCTTCAGCTCCCGGAAAACCAAAACTTCTATAAGCCGCAGGAGATACTTCATTATAAGTGACTTGCTCTCCAAGCGCTTTGGTGAGCGAATCAGCCATTTGTTGGCAGGTCGGTTCGCCTCCGGCTATACCGATTCGTTTTCCAATCATGTCTGCACCAAGTTTAAAAATGCCATAGGCACACTTTCCTATATCCTCTCCGGCGATGCCGGATAGTTTTTTGTCACCCATGGGGAAGGTGATCGATAATTTGCCATCAGCACCTCTTTTGGGGCCCATACCAAAATGGATCAAATTGTCCCAATAAAAAGAAGCCAGCAAAAATGTAGTAGGTACACCAGCTTCGGTAAAAAACCGGTCTGACTCTCCTTTCCCATCAAAATGCGGTACGGTATACTTTTCCATCAGGGTCGGCATCCTGTCATCGGTGATAGGCACCCATAGACGGGTATGTTCCAGGGTAGACCAGATGACATGTTTTAAACCGGTCGCTTTGGCAGCATCTGCCATATACTTGACATGCATACCTTCTTTTTCCGGTGAAAAATGATCCCAAAAAAAAGTGACACAGTAAGCACCGTAAGCACCTTCCATAGCGTGTTTGACACTTTCAGGATCATCGATATTGGCGACTATTACCTCTGCTCCCAGCGCAGCCAGTGCCTTCGCCTTGTCGGTGTTGGCATCACGAGTCACCGCCCGCACTGCGAACTCAGAATTTTTGTCATTCAAAATAGCCCGGGCCAGACCCCCGCCCTGGGCACCTGTAGCACCAAAAATGGTAATTATTTTTTTCTGCGACATATAGATTTATTTAATTGTTTACGATGATGGAATATACTCCTAAAAAGAGCTCTGATTTGATTAACATTTTGTTTTCATTTTAGTTCAAGGTCATATGAATAAAAACAATTACTTCTTACATTTAAAAAAAGTGGTTTGAGATGAACCTCAACTCCATCTTTGTGATCAATCTGTGACAAAAGTCCTTTTATCTTTATACTCATCAAAAGTCTTTAATCATGAAATGCCTGGCTCTACTGACCTACGCCCTTATCTTACACACAATAAGCTTCTCTCAAAACCCTGTCGAACTAGGAGATGTGCATTGGCTCCGTGATCTCGCCCAGGCTCAGTCCCAATCTAAAGCCAGTGGCAAACCAATTCTCATCCTCTTCCAGGAGATACCCGGCTGTGCTACTTGTCAGCGGTATGGCACTCAGGTCATGAAACATCCGTTGATTGTAGAAGCTATTGAGACAGAATTCATACCTCTGGCGATCCACAATAATAAGGGTGGTGAAGATGGCAGAGTGCTTAAATTATTTAAAGAACCCTCCTGGAACAATCCGGTAGTTCGGATCGTAGATGCCCAGCTTAATGATTTGGTGCATCGATTGGATGGTGATTATTCTCCAAAAGGAGTGATTGTATCTATGGTCAATGCTTTGAAAGCAGCTCAAAAGCTTATCCCAACTTACCTTCAGCTCCTGAGAGAATCTTTTACAGAGAATACTCGGCAATTGACTTTTGGCATGTATTGTTTCTGGGAAGGAGAAAAGCGATTGGGGCGATTAGATGGGGTCATAAGCACTACACCCGGATATATGCATGGTCACGAAGTAGTCAAAGTAGATTTTGATCCTACCATCATCAGCCCTAAGACCTTGGTGGCAGAAGCGAAAAAGCAAGAATGTGCCAGTCAGATATACACCAGGTCGGAAGATATACAAGGTTTGAACCAGGACAATCCTGCTATTCAGCTCGAAGGAAAATTTAGGGAAGATCAGGAGCCACAGTATTATCTGCGTCATACTCCGTATATATTTGTATCCATGCTCCCCATACAAGCCAGTCGGATCAATAGTGCTCTGGGGCATCAGCAGGATCCTTCGGTATTTCTATCACCCAGGCAAAAGCTTACTTTGGAATACTTCAAAAAACATCCTGATGAAGGTCAATCTCAAGCGTATTTGGGATCCAATTTTAAATGACAAAATTTCGTGTATTTATTATTATTTCACTGACCAATGGTATCATTAGTGTCCTCATACCAACGTATTTGGTGGTATGTATTGGCTCAAAATCAAGGATGAGAAAAACAATGAAAAGACATTGGTACTTGCGGTTACTAGCTAGCAGTCTGATTATTGCTTACTTCTTTTTGTATCATAAAATATCATAGGGTTTCAACTGAAGCCCTTTTTGTTGATATTTGCTGGATGAAGTTCTGCCTCCTTCTATTCATTTTTGGAAGTTTTATTAGTTCCACCTTTGGTCAGCTCAGCACTGACATCCCCAAAGAAAAATACCATTGGGGTATCATCACTCAGGATACCGTGTATGGTTATGCAGGTGTGGTGAGGCAGGGCAATACACTTTACTTTTCCGGTGTCACTGCCTCCGGGGATTTTCCTACCCAGGTCAACAAGGTGTACATCACCCATGAAAACAATCTCAAAAGGTTTGGAGCTACTTTTCAAAATGTGGTCAAGGAAAATATATTTACCACCAGCATCGATTCTATCAAAAAATATGCTTATATCCGAAAATCCTTCTACCATCAGGATTATCCCGCGGCTACCTGGATCGGCATCAATGAATTGTTTTTACCAGACCGGAATATTGAGGTAGAACTGATCGCTCAATTGCCTTCAGTAGATCCCAAAGCGTCCATGAAAGAAGTCACCTGGCCGGCTGAATGGCTCCAGGGTCAATGGCTGATGAATACGCCACGAGGCCAGATCATGGAATCCTGGTCTGTGCTTTCATCGAACAATATACTGGGCCATACTTATAGCATCAGCAATGGTGATACCTCCCTGATCGAATCTATCAACCTGCTCAAAGAATCCGATGGGATATACTATGTACCCATCGTCAAAGATCAGAATCAAGGCAAAGCGACCAGGTTTAAAATGACCAGCGCTCAGAAAAACACCTTTGTTTTTGAAAACCATACACATGATTTTCCCAAAAGGATAGTCTATGATTTTAAATCGCCTGACATCCTCCATGCCTGGGTAGATGGTGGGGTAGACATGCTGTCGAAGCGGTCAGATTTTTTCTATCACCGGATCAGGTAAGCATTGGAAACAATCATAGTCAGATTGGGTACGCAAACTGAAGATGATTTACTTTGATCCTGCTATCTTCCCTGCGGACTCTTGGATCAGCCTTGCTCCTGCTGACCATTCTTGACATTTATTTTTTATTCTGTTAACTTGCATGTCCGCGGAATACCCAACAGTTAGGATCTGCATTTTTAATATTAATTTAATTTTTATGAAAGCACTATTACCAATAATTTTTTCAATTTTTATATTGAGTTCAGTAAAACTCATGGCAGTCGATATCCCTTCATCAAATGGTTATACGGTTCATGTGACTTTTGGTGCCATCTCTATAGTACCAAGCAATGGTTGCAGTTCGGGTGTCTACAATGTTCACATACCTTACAGCATCACATTTACAGGCAGCAATATTCCTGGCAACTTATACACTTTGCAGGCTACGATTGATTGCAGTTCCGCCTCCGGGATATTTTTTAATTTGCCCAAAACGGGGGGCAACGGCACTGCAATAGCTTCTAATGCATCCACTGGTAACAATCAGTGTGGATCAGTCACTTGTAGTACTATTCACCTTACTATTGGAGGCCCGGGCATTAGTAATCAAACCATCGATGTGAATACTACCTTACCTCTCGGGCTAGCCTACTTTAATGTGTTTAGGGAGAAGAATGCTGCCAGGATTGAGTGGGAAGCATACCAGGTCATTGCTATGGATCAAGTCGAAATTCAAAAATCTTCTAACCTAAATGATTGGAGTACTATCAAAATTATTGACCAAATTAATTCAAACCAATTAATCAGGTATACTGATATGTATCCCTTTGCTCACAAGACCTATTATAGACTAAAGATGGTTGATCTTGATGGTGATTTCACTTATTCACCTATCCGAATTTTAAAAATGGCAGCTGCTGATCTCTGGAGTATCTATCCTAATCCTGTCCGAACAAACTTGCAATTTGACTTGAGTGATCCTAATGCTACGGTATTGATCAAAGATCTGTCAGGAAGAACCCTGATTCATTATAACTCAAATACTAAGAATATCAATCTCAATCTTTCATCATTGAACAGTGGAATGTATTTGATATCTGTCAACGGAAGTACTCAGAAACTGATCAAGGTGGATTAATTGGTTTAAATCAGTTATAGTGCATTTCTGGAATTACAGTTGGTTTGAAAAGGGCAACTGAAATATCAGCGTAAAATTTTTCCAATTTAAATCGAATTAAGGTCTGATTACTGTACCATCTTTCCTCCGCGTAGTCCCCCAGGAATAA
This sequence comes from Saprospiraceae bacterium, assembly GCA_016709995.1. Taxonomy (NCBI): domain Bacteria; kingdom Pseudomonadati; phylum Bacteroidota; class Saprospiria; order Saprospirales; family Saprospiraceae; species Saprospiraceae bacterium. Next base: position 3,189,232 of record JADJLQ010000001.1, on the reverse strand, counting down.
TCAAAAGTATGGCCTTCGGGAAATGGGAATTTTGCAGCCAGCTTTTCATCAATGTCCATACCAAGACCTGGTCTTTCCTGTGCGTACATATAGCCATTTTTAGTCTCCGGACAGCCAGGGAATACATCCTTGGTGTTTTGCGGAAAGACATATCCCTCGTGGACTCCAAAATTATATGAACATAACTCCAGGGAGAGTTGGGCAGCATGGGCGATGGGTGAGGCATCGCCAGGGCCATGCCAGGCAGTTTTTACGCCAAAAAACTCACATAGTGCCTGCACTTTTCTGGCAGGGGAAAGACCTCCTATCTGGGAAATGTGGATACGTATAAAATCGATGAGTTTGTCTTTGATGAGTGGCAAATACTCCTGCTGGGTATTGAATAGCTCGCCCATAGCGATCGGAACACTGGTCTGCTGGCGCAATATACGGAAGTGCTCATTGTCTTCCGGTGGGAAAGGATCCTCGATAAAGAATGGTCGAAATTCTTCCAATGACTTACAGAGATTGACTGCCATATTGAGTGGTACCCGTTCGTGCATGTCGTGCAGGAGCTCTACTTCTTCGCCAAATTTTGACCGGATATGTTCAAACATTTTGGGGACCTGGCGGGCATAGACTGCAGGCTCAAAAATAATCTTGGGATCCGTCGGTCCAGCCTGCTCAGGTGGTAATCCAACCGAACTGGCAGGGGTACCGGTAGGACCATGCACTCCATAGTTGGCATTGCCTTTTTGACCCATTTGGATACGCACATGTCTGTAACCGCTTTCTATTGCAAAAGATACTTTTTCATCGAGTTCTGCAAAGTCCAAACCCTGTGCATGGTAATATAAGTCTGCTCCAGCCCTCACTTTACCGCCCAGCAACTGGTATAAAGGCATATTAGCCCTTTTGGCTTTAATATCCCAAAGGGCAATATCGATACCAGACATGGCATTGAACAGCACAGGTCCATTACGCCAATACGAGCTCACATAAGATGATTGCCAGATATCTTCGATCTCATCGACATTGCGGCCGATGAGGAAAGGTTTGAGATATTGTTCGATCGCAGTAGCTACAACGAGTGCTCTTTGAGTAAACGTGGCACAACCGATACCGTATAAACCCGGCTCCGAAGTCATGATTTTAACCACCACCAGTCGAATACCATTGGGTGCTGTGAGGATGGTTTTGACATCGGTGATTTTGACGGTACCTAGTCCTACTGTTTTAGGTACACTGGATTGAGCCAAAGCCTGATGGAGAGGCAGTGTCACTGCCGCTGAGGCAGCCACCAGGTTTTTGAGCATATTGCGTCGTTTCATAGAGAAGGATTTTTATTATTCAATTGATCCCTCTAAAGTAGGAAACATTTATTATTTAATCTCTTCGGATATTGCCGAAGGAATGAGCAGATGTATAATCTTTTGAATTATGCCAGCAGTGTATTCTAGAGTGCGCCTATCTCTGATTCTTTGACATGTACGGTCCTTTTAATCTCCGTCCTGGTATCTATATCGAGGCTGCCATTCTCCAATCTCAACACACCTCGAGGACATACTGCAGAGCAAATACCACATCCCACACAGGACGATCTCACGATGTCCTGGCCTTGTTGGGCATACGCTTTGACATCGATACCCATCTCACAATAAGTAGAACAGTTGCCACAGCTGATGCATTGACCTCCATTGGTTGTAATGCGGAATTTTGATTTTGCTTTCTGAAGGATTCCAAGGTACGCAGCCATCGGACAGCCAAATCGGCACCAAACCCTGCTACCCATCAGCGGATAAAATCCCACCCCTACAACTCCGGAGAAAGCAGCTCCGATCAAAAACCCATACCATGAACTCAACTGATAACTACTGAACAAAAACAGATTGCTGAATCCGGTAAAACGGGTCACCAGTACAGCGACCGTCATCAATACCACAAAGGCCAGTACTCCGTGGATGAGCCAGCGCTCGATCTTCCAGGCCCGGGTAGACTTGTCTGATAACTGTCTGAATGGATCACCCGCTGTCTCTGCCAGGCCACCGCATCCGCAGACCCAGCTACAATACCACCTTTTGCCAAAAAAATAAGTCAGTATCGGGGTAAAAACCAGGAAGGATAAAATACCCCAGAATAATATGAAATATCCAAACACTCCATTTTTTATCAATTCGTCGATATGCCAGTCAAAGAAAAAATAGTAATTCAATGGCCAGATATTTTTAAAATCATTGTAAGGCATATTGAGGCCTTGCAGGATCTCCGGAAGAATAAAGGCGATCACTGTCTGAAAAAACATCACCGAGATGGTACGAAAGACCTGGTATCTATTGTGACGATATTTGTGAATGAATTTGACCCCCATCAGTAGTATCAGGAGCGTATACAAGGTCCCATACACAAACCATTGACTCGCCGGCTTGCCTTTTAAAAACAGGCTTAATGGATCAAACAAGCCGACCAATCCTTTGTTTGCCTGACCATCAGACCCCATACCCAGCCATTGCGGATACCAGTACAGTAGCACATAAAATCCGGTCAGAAAAATAGCTAATACCCATGCCCAGGATCCCCGGTTGGTGAGAGCAGCATGCCAGACATGATTGTTTTTGATGCCGGGAGATTCGCCCTGGTAGTGCAGACGAATGTACCAAAGAGACCCTATGACTGCCAGTAAAATCGATATCCATAACCAGGAAGCAGCCTGATCAGTTTTGAAACTAAACCAATAGACTAACTGCATCAGACAGGCTATACCGACCAGGCTTAGAGCTATTTTTTTGGGATAGTTGATTGTGTTTTGATTAGCGGCATTATTGATTGCCATGCTGGGTTCGATCGCCATAAACTTATGATATTTTTTTGTTTAAAAATCTGGTGACCTGATCCAGTTTGCGTTGAGATTTGAGTGCCAGTTTATTTCCGGTAGTACGTTGAAACTGTTCAATCAGATTATGTTCATATTCATCAAAGAACTCCGGATCAAAATTGGCCAGGGAGAGATTTTGTAAAACTTCTTCAATCCGGGTATTAGTATGAATCCATTTTTCACAGACCTCATGACGATACCTAATACCCATCAGGTTGAATCCTGTCACGACCTGATCAGCTTTATTAAAGTTGATTCGGATAGATTTTTTGCTGAGAGGGTGCTGCCAATAAAGTGTGTCCGTGGAATCCGGTAATTGTGCAGGTATGTCACCGTATACCTGATATTCAATATTGAAAAATTTTGCTGAATTATACCAGATACCTGGGTCGTAAGCCAGTGGTGAACTACAGATGGTATGAGCCAGCGTCTGTCCCATCATACGGCCGGTATACCAAATAGCTTCAATCGGTCTTCTGCCCGGCCTGGGAGCCATTAATTCGGCACAATCTCCTATCGCATAGATGTCTTCCTGCGAGGTCTGTAGATATTCATTGACCAGCACGCCCCTTTTTGTATCTATACCTGAATCCTTCAGAAAAGCGATATTAGGACTGACCCCCACAGTCAGACCTACAAACTCAGCTTCTATTCGTTCGCCGCTGGCGGTCATGACTGCTTGTACGTGGCCAGCTCCATCATCCAGAATTTCTTTAAGTTCATGTTGAAGTCTCAAGTCTATCCCATGCTCCAGGATCTCCTGGTTGATCATGGCAGATTCTTCGGCAGGTAAGATATTATCCCAAAAGCTAGTCTCTCTGACCAGGAAAGTCACCGGAATGTGTCGACTGTGAAACATCTCTGCCATCTCAATACCGATAAGGCCTCCGCCTACGATCACCGCTGCTTTAATATCTTTTGACTTTTTTTCCATCGTCTCAAGATCCTGAAGATGGTATAGCCCCTGCACTCCGTGGAGGTCCTGACCTGGCCAACCGAATTTATTGGATTTGGATCCGGTCGCGATGATTAACTTATCATAGTGAAGCTCAAGGCCACCGAGGAGGAACAGGGTATGGCTGGAAGGATCTATTTTTTTGACTAAGTCTTTAATCCTGTTGATCCTGTTTTTCTCCCAAAATTGATCTTCGTAAAGCTTGATGTTATTAAACTGCATATGCCCCATATAGATATACATCAGGGCAGTCCTGGAAAATGGATAGTCCGATTCGTTCGAGATCATGGTGATCTCGTGATCGCTGTATTTGCGGATGTATCGCGCGGCATTGGTTCCGGCTATTCCATTGCCTATGATGATGATTTTCATTCGTTTATTTTTGATTGCTACAGAGGGTATGATAGTAAGTTAAAATTAGTCAAAAAGTATTTGGTCAAACAATTTCCCTTTGGGAGAGTCATGTTTTGTCAGGCGATGTACCCTGCGTGTAGCTGGAAAGGTCGATAGTATTTTGGTTGAATTCAATTCTGATGTGGCTTAAAAATAAACATCACAAAAATGGATAGGAGATATCACGAAAGTATCACGCTGGCAGAGAGATTGATTAAATTGTGCTGATTAATATTTAAAGCAGTTAAAAAATGAATAAGCTATTATCCCTCTTTATGCTTTGCATTGTTTTCGGATGGCGCTTTCAGGTTGATCCTGATCCGCTTCTTCCAAAAAAAGAAAACTTTTGGATTTTTATTTTGGCGGGGCAATCCAATATGGCTGGAAGAGGACTTCTTGAGCCGATAGACACCATCCCGGATCCAAGAATTTTTACGCTCGATGTATCGGACCATTGGGTCCAGGCCAAAGAGCCCTTACATTATTACGAACCAGGCAGAACAGGACTGGACTGCGGGCTTTCCTTTGGAAAAGATATGATCCGACAACTAGACACTTCGATTTATATTGGGCTCATACCCTGTGCAGTAGGAGGAAGTTCCGTAGAACAGTGGTTGGGAGATTCTACCCACAGAGGGGTGACCTTGTTTTCAAACCTTAGACATAAAGCTGAGCTAGCTGAAAAAGTGGGTACTATAAAAGGTATTCTTTGGCACCAGGGTGAAAACAATGCCAATCCTACCCTGATAAAAGATTATGAAAATAAGGTGCTGGAACTATTCCATCAATTCAGGTCTGCAGTGCACAATGATCATTTGCAAATAATGGTCGGAGAACTGGCTAATTTTTTAAGTAAAAACGAATATGGACATTATCCGGATACTATCAATAGGATACTCCATCATCTGCCTGTCAGAGATCCATTTATCTCAGTGATTCCAACAGCGGATCTGATACACAAGGGAGATTCAGTTCATTTTGATGGACCTTCTCAGCGTGTGTTAGGCAGAAGGTTTGCTGCTGCAGTAAAACTATGACAGTGGAAGCCAAAATCTAAAGGTAGTCACCTGGTCAGTGGCCTCAGCACGGATTCCCCCATGATGAATGTCCACTATTTTTTTTACTATTGCCAGACCGAGTCCGCTGGAGCTTTGTGTCTTTCGATTGGTCGATCGGAAATACCGATCAAAGACATAAGGCAGATGTGCCTGAGGTATGGGATCACCCGAATTGCAGACTTTGACCTCCTGGGTGGTTTGATTGTTTTCTGATATAGTTATTTTTATGAAACCACCATGGTTACAATGCTTCACTGCATTGTCCAGCAGATTTTGCAAGAGTCGATCGATCCAGCTGATATCCCCATGGATCAAATGTAAATCAGATTGAAAATCGGTCAGCAAATCAATATTTTTTTCTTTGCAGTCTACCTGGTATTTATTGAGTACATCCTGCGCAAGTTCAGGCAGTGAAAACCTTTCTTCTTGGAGCTTCACCTGGCCGGATTCCAGTTTAGACAGTTCAAATAATTCATTGACCAATCTTTTTAACCTTTGCGCTTCCGAGTAGGCGATCTTTAGGTAATTTTCTTTATCCTCCGGGTTGATGAGATTTCCTTGATCTTGTAACAGCAACTCCAGGTATCCGGATACACTAGCCAAAGGTGTCCTCAGATCGTGCGAAAAATTGGCTATCATCTCTTTGCGAAATTCGTCCGTCTTTTTCAATTCATCCAGACTCTGAGCCAGTTGGAGGCTCATATTTTTATTGGACTCATTCGCTTCATTGAGCGCTACTTTATCTTTTAACTCTCTGGAAAGTATATGATGAAGTATCCGCATTAATACAAAAAACAATACTCCGATCAGTACCAGGCTTAAGATGACATTTTGCCAGACTGCACTGCGAGCCTGAGCTATAAACAAATCATATCTTTCATCCGCCTGGAGGACCGCTACAGTTTTTCCCAATTTATTCTTGATAGGTGCGAAGGCTGACAACCAATGCCCAAATTCATCCTTATACGGAGGAATGGTGCCCCCCTGATTGTATTGTTCGAGCAATTGAGCGGGAAAACCCTTGTATACATGTCTAAAATAAGGTTTGTCTGCAGAAGTAATCCCAAACTCATAAGCCATGATCGTCGAGTCATACACGATCGTATATATCGGTGTCTTGAGCATATTTGCCTTTTCATTGATCATGAGCTTTTGATGGATGAGCTGGTAGTACATATCATCTCCTACACTGTCAATTCCATCTTTGAGCGGGTATTTGTCCATAAGCATCTGGTGCATATCGCCATCGATCAGCAGGGCCGTAGAGTTGGCGATACCTGCCAGGCGCATCAGAGAAGTGTCTTTATGTGTTCTGATCAGAGATCGATACGTATATATCGTAAAGTATAGACTTAGCGCCAGAAAGGTTACAAAAGTCGCTAGCAATATTCTGCGGGTCCGGTGATTGGATAATAATCCTGTATTGAAGATTCTTTTCAAGGAAGGACAATTATAGTTCAAATATTTTTAAAACGGTAGCCTACTCCCCAGGCGGTAAGGATATACTCAGGTTTGTTGAGATCCGTTTCTATTTTTGATCTCAGCCGGTTGATGGTAGAATTGATGGTATGCTCCAACCCATCAAAATGTGGCCCCCATACCTCGTCCAGCAATTGTTGGCGGGTAAAGGCCCTTCCCGGATTTTTCATAAAAAAATGGATCAAATCAAACTCCTTGGCCGTCAGTTCGATCTCCTGGCCATTCCGATACATCTGGTGATTTTCGAGATCGATCCGCAGTTCGTGATTTTGAATGTAGGCTGTTTTATCTGAGGTGGTGGTTTCTGTATGCGTGCGACGCAACAAGGCTTTGATTCTGGCCATGAGCTCCCCATTGCTGAATGGTTTGGTGAGATAATCATCGGCTCCGATGTTGAAGCCATCGATTTTGTCCTGTTCTTCAGATTTGGCTGTAAGCATCAGGATAGGGAGGGATTTATTGACCTGACGGATCTTGCGACAAATCTCCAGTCCATTGAGTCCGGGGAGCATGAGATCCAATATCATCAGATCATAATGGTGACTCATGACCTGGTCGAGTGCTTTCCATCCGTTTTCGATGATGTCTGCAGAGGCTGGGAGGGCAGTGACCTGGATGGATACCAATTGTGCAAGATGATGGTCATCTTCTACTATTAGGACTTTGATAGACTTAGCCATGTGTGGATAATCGGTTGATTCTAACCTTCAAGTTTAAAGCCAAGATATCACAAAGTTGTTTCAACCCTCCGGTTTATTAAACGTGAATGCCCCCACTGACTTCGATTCTTTGACCATTGATCCATTTAGCTTCCGGAGAGCACAGAAAGGCTATGACCCCACCTATATCGTCTGCATTGCCAACTCTGCCGAGCGGAGAAAAAGAAGATAACCGGGCTTTAAACTCAGGATTGTTTCTGATGGCAGCATGATTAAAATCAGTTTCTACTGGACCGGGTGCCACGATATTGGCACTGATGCCTTTGGCGCCAAGCTCTTTGGCCAGGTACTTTGTAAATGTTTCTACTGCTCCTTTCATGGAGGCGTAGACAGAATAACCTGGATTGCTGATTCGGGTAGTCCCACTGGATATATTGATGATTCGCCCGCCGGATTGGATCATAGGTACACATTTTTGAGTCAGAAAAAACACCCCTTTAAAATGTACGTTCAAAAACTCATCGAATAACGCTTCTTTCACCTCCAGAAAAGGCACTGTCGCGCCCATACCTGCATTATTGATCAGAAAGTCAAATGAGTCCGTAGACCATTGATCAGCCAGTGTCTTTGTTAAGTTTTCGACGAATTGATCCAGAGATCCAAAATCTGCCATATCCAACTGTAGGGAGACTGCTTTTCTACCCATCGCTTCTATATTCATTATAGTGGTGTATGCCTCAGACTGTTTGGTTCGATAGGTGAGGATGATGTCTGTGCCTTGCCGAGCCAGGCTCAATGCCATGTCTCTACCCAATCCTCTGCTTCCGCCGGTGATGAGGGCAATTTTGTTTTTTGTCATATATTATAAAATTACTTCAGTACAAAGATCAGTATTAATTGAAATGGATAGGGGTACTGATTCATGCACCACATTTATTAAAAACTATCTCAATGAAATTGTTACACGGTAGTTAATAACCCGTCTTTAAACATTGACACATTATTGACAATATTTACAATTCAGTATATAACAGACATTCTAATTTTGCTGCCCTTATGAAAAAAACAGCAATTCTTACTTTTGGCTTGATCGCGATTCTCGGTGTCGCTTGCCAAAACAATAAAACTACTTCCGAAACTACTGCTCCTGTAGAAGCTGCCACCGAAATGGCAACTGCTGCCATGGATACTATGCACATGATGATGGACACTACTGCTACCATGATGTCTGACACCACAGCGATGGTCTATGCTTGCCAGATGCACCCTGAAGTAACCGGCAAAGCGGGCGACAAATGCCCTAAGTGTAATATGGCCCTGACTGCCACCCATAAGCACGAAGACCATACGCACTAATCGCTAATATATACCGCTACCCCATCACGCCTGTTGGTGATGTGGATGGTGAACTGAAAGCCATAAGGGTCCTTGATCATTGTGGCTTTTTCATTTTGTCCTTTTTCTTACATCGGCGCCCTTTGATTCCTGTTATTGAAAATTGATTTATTTTGCTTCCTAAAACAACAGTATGCACTATAAAAAACTCACTTCCGGCAATACGATTATTGAGTTTCATAATAACTGGCTTGGAGAAGAAACAGTAGTAGTAAATGGCCAGGTCGTATCCAAAAAATCTTCCATTCTGGGTATCGATCATCCTTTTACGATCATGGAAAACGGGGCCAGCGCCAGGTATATCCTGACTTCAAAAGTTAATGATCGCCTCGAGGTCTTCCTTGATTTGAGAAAGAATCGCCAACTTATCCAGGAGAATGTACCTGTCCTGAACGGAGCTGCTTCCAGAAAGCCTTCAGACACCTCCTATAAACTATCCGGCCTGAACAAATTAAAAGAATTCAAACTCGAAGAGGCGCTGGAGGATTTTGAGCTGGCTTTGGACAAAACTCCCGACGATCCGGAGATTTATTTCCATCTCGCCTGCGTGTACTCGGTATTGGAACAGCCATTGAAAGGGTTCGAAAGCCTGCGGGAAGCTATAAGACTTGGTCTAAGAAACCAGGATGAGATCCTTACCCATGAAATGCTCGCCTTTCTGCGCATTCATCCTGAGTTTGAAATATTCATCAATAGTGGTTATACTCATATAGATGCTTCCAAATTATAGATCGATAGTATGTGGCCCACGATTCAATTATCTTGCATCCTGTGATCCAGTTACTCTCCGAAAAACAATTTGAGGCGCTCTACCATGAATATAAAAACCTGGTGTATAACCTGGCATTGCATTATATCCAGCAGAAGGAAAGTGCTGAAGACATCACACAGGAAGTATTCGTCAAAATTTACCGACAATACCATCGATATGATCCTGCCGCCGCTTCTTTGAAAACCTGGATCTATAGAATCACTATCAATCATTGCCTCGATGTGATTAAAGCCGGTAAAACAAAAAGGAGATTTGCCAGGGTGATCAGCCTGTTTCAATCTGATACTTCCAGCGATGTCATGCCGGATCGACATTTTAGTCACCCCGGTATTGAAGCAGAAGACAAAGCAGCATTGGAGGCTTTGTTTAAACTGATCAATGAATTGCCAGATACCCAAAAAACAGCGCTTATCCTGAGCAAAATCGAAGGGCATCCTCATAAAGAAATTGCAGAAATCATGGACACAACTGTTAAAGCAGTCGAGTCACTCATCCAGCGAGCTAAAACGACCCTTGCAAAAAAAATTAAATCCAGCGCATGATCAGATTGTTTTCATCGTATAATAGATTGATATGGAAATAGACGACCAACTACACTTATTAAAAAAAATAAAGGCGGTAGAGCCCCCGGCAAATTTATTGCCGGGGATTAAATACAGATTAAAGCTAAATGAATCGAATCCAATATCGATGACCTGGTCGTGGACGATTGCCGCCGCTGCTTTGTTGATCCTCTGCATCAATATTGGGATCTTAATGAATTATCAACATAAGGATAATCCACCCAAGGTCGAACAATTGGCGTCATCCATGCATCTCTCCAACTCAAACGATCTTTACTATGAATAAAATAAAACTACTCACCATTGGCGTCATAGGCTTATTGCTTTTAAACCTCGTATTAATGGGTATGATGTATATGCATAGACCTATCGGCCCCCGACCGGGTGATAGGCACATGAAGGATGATGGGCCCAAACAACTGATCATTGACAGATTGCACTTGAGTGATGACCAGGTAAAACAATATGATATCCTTATTGACCAACATCAGTCTTCTATTAATGAGCTTGACTCTAAAATAAAAACCGCCAAACACGACTTGTATGCCACCCTCTCTGATCCCACCTACGCTGGTGCTGATTCCATACTACAGAGGCTAAATGAATGGCACTCACAGATTGAAAAACTTCATTATGATCATTTTAAAAGTGTCAGAGAGATATGCAGTGAAGATCAATTGCCGGCGTATAACAGACTGACTACGGAACTGGCTCATTTATTTCAACCAAATAAAAATACCCGCTTACCGAGGGATTGATCCACAGGTATCGTATAGTATAAAAAAGACAATTATGAAAATGAGAAGGATTATTAACACGACCGCTATAGCGTTACTTTTATTCACCACGATTTACTGCAAAAAAGACAATACTACTGACCCGTCCACGAATGACATCAATGTTCCAGCTGTATATAACAAAATCTATGGCGCTACCAGCATCACCTCAGACGGAACTTATATCACCATCAAAAGTAATGGAGTGCCTGACCATACGAGTATATACTATCCTACTTCTAACAACTTATATGAAAATTTTAGTGGGACTACTTTTGGTGGAAACAAATTCAATAAAAATCCTAATTCCATCAGCACCCAAAATCTAACTTTTAAAATTCCATTATATCCCAAAGTGGCTACTAATCATGCCGCAACTCCCCTGGGCCCCATAGGTGTCGCCATCAATGGAGTAGCTATTTTTAATCAATATGCCGGACCCAATCAGCCCTTGACCAATGAAGTAACCAGCTTTGATCAATACTGGGGACATCCTCAACAAACTGGTCAATATCATTATCACGTAGAACCCCTTTATCTTACGACGGTCAAGGCTACGCCTTCGTCACTCTTAGGATTTTTATTGGATGGATTTCCCGTATACGGGCCTGAAGAAAATGGCAGCAAAGTGTCCAATAGTATGCTGGACGCCTATCATGGTCACAGCCACGCTACTGCTGATTTTCCGGATGGCATCTATCATTATCATATCACCAATGCCGATCCCTATATCAATGGGAGTGGATTCTATGGAACAGCCGGCACAGTATCTAGGTAGTCTGACAGTTTTTCTTTTGCTCTTTTCCTGCGGAGCATCAGATGTAAAGCTTGTACTCAATGCCAATGACCCTTCCTTATCCAGTCTTAATGGAAGAGTATTTTTTCAGCAGCGTTTATTATCGGGGGAGGTCTTTACACTTTACGAAGGTTCGACAGATACGGCTACCATACAGAATTATCTACATGGTCAGGAGCATGGCCAGTGGGTTCAATATTATCCATCCGGTGAATTAAGAGAAACCAGGTCTTTTATCGAAGGTAAAAAAACCGGTGAATATCTGGCCTGGTGGAAAAACGGAAATCTCATGTTGACTTACCAATTTGAAGATGACGAGTACGAAGGCACCTGCAGAGAATGGAATGAAAGTGGGCGGCTCATTACCGAAATGAATTATCACCGGGGATATGAGTCAGGCAGCCAAAAAGTCTGGTATGACAATGGTAAAATAAAATCAAATTATGTCATGGAATCAGGTCGTCGCTATGGATTGCTGGGTACCAAAAACTGTGTGAATGTATCTGACAGTATCTTTTAGATTTTTGGCTTTTATGCTATTGATTCTGGCCACTGCCTGCAAGGAAGTGCCTAAGGATCACCGATTGCCTTATTACAATACTCCTGATTTTACTCCTCTGTTCTTAGATCATCAGGAGGAAGCCGAGCTTCTGGTGCCACATCAGATAGGTCATTTTACCATGATGGATCAGCATGGCGATACTATCACAGATACCATCCTACATGGCAAGATTCATGTAGCCAATTTTATTTTTACCAGCTGTATGAGTATCTGCCCGGTGATGACAGATCATATGAAGTCAGTCTCCCAGGCATTTGGAGATCGTGAAGAGGTAGCCATCCTCTCCTTCAGTGTGACCCCATGGATTGATACAGTAGGGCGTTTGAAAGCCTACGCTGTTAAAAACAATATTCAATCAAAAAACTGGCACCTGCTCACTGGTGATAAAAGTGAAATCTACACCCTGGCCCGTCAATCTTATTTTGCTGAAGAAGACCTGGGTTTTACCAGGGACAGCACTGATTTTTTGCATACAGAACATGTACTGCTCGTAGACGGTCATCAGCGCATCCGAGGTATCTATAACGGTACTTTAGAGGTAGAGATAGACCAAATGATCGCCGATATAAGGGTATTATTGGAAGAACAGTAATTTTTTTAATGGGTTATTTCCCAGGCTACTATTTTTAGCCGCTACACTGTCATGTATAGGCAGAAGGCACTTATTATAGTCCTTCCGGACAACTCATGATTGTTTTTTTTCCACTCCATTACGCATTTCAACGTATGATTTTCAGCACTTCCGCTCATGCGCAAACGATGGCCAGGGAGAGATCTTTGTTTCATTAAAAACATTAAATCATAAAATCAATTTAAAAAAAATGAAAAAGAATTTATCAGCAGCCGTAATGACCATCATGATGTTTGGTATTGCAAATTTGGCCTTTGCTCAAAATCAAAAAAGTGAAGAAGCGCTATTAAAAATGTGGAAGGATGTCTGGACTGCGTATCAATCCAATAATGAGTCTGCTATGTGGAGCTTTTACAGCGCAACTGCTACCGAAGTATATCCAGATGGTAGCATCCTGGTCGGCAAGGAAGCCATCAAAAAAGGATATGAAGAATTTAAGACCATGATTGAAGGTACTCCTGTATGGACATCCTCTACACCCACGATTACCTTTATAGAACCTACTGTGGCCATGTTGATCGCAGATATCGATTCAGACATTAAGCTCAAGGGCGGGCAACAAATAGGAGGTAAAGCCAAATTTATCACGCTGGTACACAAAGTAAATGGCAAGTGGTTAATTGAAATGGACACTCAGGTTCCAGTCATATCGATGCCCATGGAGTCCGGCAAATAATATCTTTTTGCATTAGTGGATAAGGTGTATCAGGAGATCCGGGTATACCTTTTTTTAATTTATGCCAGGAGGATTATTCTATCTTTGATCATTATGTCTATGCGTGGTGGCGGCGGCCCTCCTCCGGAAATGGAAGGTGCTCCTAAAAAAGGTTTTGTCGAAAGTCTCAAATCGCTCAAACTGCTGATTCCTTTTTTTAAAATGATCTGGCGAACCTCGCCAGCCCTGACCCTGACTAATATTATTTTGAGATTGGTCAAATCTGCAGTACCCCTGGCTCAACTGTATATAGGCAAGTTGATTATAGACGAGATCGTTCATCTCATCAATAACAAAGGGGGTGATCCACACAATCTATGGGTATGGATAGGCCTGGAGTTTGGTGTGACGATGGTTTCTGAGCTGATCAGCCGGGTGATGAATTTATCTGAAAGTTTGCTCGGTGATCTATATGGCAATGTTTCTTCGGTTGAGTTGATGAACAAAGCGGCTACCATAGATCTGAGCATGTATGAAAACCCTGACTTTTATGATAAACTGGAAAGGGCTCGTCGACAGACTACCGGACGGGTAGTGTTGATGTCGATGGTATTGAGCCAATTTCAAGATATCATTACGATCTTGTTTTTGTCAGCCGGGTTGATAGCCTTCGAACCCTGGTTGATCGTATTATTGATTGTAGCAGTGTTGCCTTCCTTTATTAGTGAAGCTTATTTTTCGAGATTCAGCTACTCACTGGTACGCAGTTGGACCCCGCAGCGGCGGGAGCTTGACTATTTGCGATACATCGGTGCCAGTGTAGAGACAGCCAAAGAGGTCAAGGTATTTGGGTTGGACCATTTTCTCTCCAAGCGATTTGCTAAAATTGCTGATGAATATTACCAGGCCAATAAAGCGCTTGCGATCAAAAGGACGATATGGGGTACTCTCTTACAACTGGTCAGTACCACGGCATATTATGGAGCCTATATTTTGATCGTGATTAGGACATTGGCTGGTGCGTTGACCATAGGAGATCTTACCTTTTTATCCGGATCATTCAACAGACTGCAAAATCAACTGCAAAATATATTATCCACTTTTACCCGAATCACAGAGTCTGCCTTGTATTTACAGGATTATTATGATTTTTTGGCTATAGAGCCCTTGATCATGGACCAACCGGGTGCGATTCAAGCTCCAACTACGATTAAGCATGGTGTCCGATTTGATAAGGTCGGTTTTAAATACCCGGGCACCGAAATTTGGGCTTTGAGAAATATCAGTTTTACCTTGAATGCTGGTGAAAAACTGGCCCTGGTAGGAGAAAATGGCTCGGGTAAAACCACCCTGGTCAAATTGATCGCCAAGATGTATGATCCGACAGAAAATACTATCTATCTCGATGAAGTCGATATCAAAAAATTCTCCCTGACCTCCTATCGACAGATGATTGGGGTCATCTTTCAGGACTTCGTCCGGTTCAATTTCAAAGCCGACGAAAACATAGCCGTTGGAAAAATCGAGTCGCTGAGTGAAGAGGAGACCGTGATCAGTTCAGCCCACCTCAGCCTCGCAGATGCAGTCATCGAAAAACTACCTGCCAAATACAAACAAATGCTCGGCAGACGATTTGCCGATGGGGTAGATCTGAGTGGCGGTGAATGGCAGAAAATCGCCCTCGCGCGTGCCTATATGCGCAATGCATCTATCGTGATCCTGGATGAACCCACTGCTGCCCTGGATGCCCGTGCAGAATTTGAAGTTTTTAAGAGATTTTCTGAATTGACGGCGGGCAAGACGGCTGTAATTATCTCCCATAGATTCAGCACAGTTCGGATGGCTGATCGTATCCTTGTATTAAAAAATGGGCAAATGCTGGAGTTAGGCAGTCATGAAGAACTTCTCGCACATCAGGGTTTATACCATGAATTATTTACTTTACAAGCCCAGGGATATTTGTGAGGAAGGAGTGAAGGAGGGTGAATGGTGGAGAGCTAATATGGTGAATTGGTAAAGTGGTGAAGTGGCCCATTTACACACTTAAACCTTATTTTTGCACCATGATACCCGTAGCGATAATTGGAGGAGCCGGCTACACCGGAGGAGAATTGATCAGGATTTTACTCAATCACCCTTTTGTAGAATTGAGCGCCGTCGTCAGTGAAAGCCAGGCTGGCAAATTAGTGTCTTCTATTCACACTGATTTAGTAGGAGATACCGACCTGGTGTTTAGTTCAGCATTAAATGGTATGCCGGAGGTGATTTTTTTATGTACCGGGCATGGAAAAGCAAAAGAGTTTCTAGCCAGGACTACCCTGGACAAAAAAACGCGCATTATAGACCTGAGTATGGATTATAGATTGGCTGATCCTTCTCATGATTTTGTATATGGATTGCCGGAGCTCAATCGTGAAAAAATCAGGATCAGCAGGCATATAGCCAATTGTGGATGTTTTGCCACTGCGATCCAGCTGGCCTTATTACCCCTGGCGGAGGCAAAATTATTAAATCATGAGATCCATGTCAACGCGATCACAGGGAGCACCGGCGCTGGTCAGGCTTTGAGTGATACGGTACATTACAGTTGGCGTACCAACAATATCAGTGTATACAAGCCCTTTACACACCAACATGTACCGGAGATCAGGCAGTCGCTATCCCAATTATACCCTGATTTCGTCGCTCCAATACATTTTATACCGGTGCGGGGCAATTTTACCAGGGGCATATTTGCTACAGTATACTTTACGGTGGATATTTCAATCGCAGAAGCGAAAGATCTCTTCACTCAATATTATATCGAAGAGCCTTTTGTAAAGCTCACCGATGAAAATCCTGATCTAAAACAAGTCGTCAACACCAATAAATGTTTGTTGCATCTCGAAAAGCATCAAGACAAATTGCTGATCATCTCGGCGTTGGACAATTTATTGAAAGGAGCCAGCGGCCAGGCTGTACAGAATATGAATATCATGTATGGTTGGCCTGAAGAAAGCGGGTTAAAATTGAAGGGCGTGGTGTATTAAGGAGGTCGGTCTATTGTGATCATAGATTGACGATACACGATTGGTATAAATCCAATCGACGATCGTCAACCTATAATCGTCTTTGCGCAAGCTATTTGCCTTTTGCTTTTTTATCAGCTCGTTTTTCTTTCAGAGACTTAGCTGGCGCTTTTTTAGTTTCCTTTTTCGTGTCTTTTGTCTTTGCCATAATATTGATAATTTAAGACTGTAAATATATTATAGAAAATCTGCATTTGACAAAATTTTTTAGTAGAGGATGTAGGTCAGGTTTTTCAACATCGAACCAAAATTCCAAAACTTATCCACTTTGATTGTACCATAATCTAATTTGATAAAAGTTTTCAAAAATGGGTTAATTTTACCAAGAAAGAATTAGTATGGAAACTCAATTGAATGTGTATGGCTCCTTTGCTGATTTTATTGCTTCCCTGGACCCAATAAAAGTTTTGAGTTATCATGCTCCTGAATCCATCCAAATGCGACTAGATGAGCTTTTGGAAATGCAAAAGGATACTTCTCTCAGTAAAGCTGAACAAGAGGAACTAGATCATTTCCTGATATTAGAGCATATCGTGAGACTATCTAAGTCAAAAGCCAGGCTTCAGATTTCCCAAAAAATTTAGAAATATGAGTCAGAACATACCTGACTACTTAAGGAGGCAAGTTGGAGCTAGAGCCAATTTTCGATGTGAGTATTGTAGAAGATTAGAAGTCGATTCATTCTTTCGATATCAGTGCGATCATATTATTAGTCGCAAACACGGCGGAGATACAAAGTTTGAAAATTTAGCCTATGCTTGTCCAATATTCAACTCAGCTAAAGGGAGTGATCTAGCCACATTATCAAAGGATTTGAAGAATCTTGTTCGCTTATTTAACCCGAGGATAGATACTTGGTCTGAGCATTTCAAACTAGAATCAGGAACCATAATTTCTTCCACTGAAATCGGAACAGCAACGATCAAACTTTTGAAGTTAAACGAAGTAAATCGTATTCTGGAGAGATTGGATCTCATACAGGCAGGACTGTACCCTTAAATCGACAAAATAGATATGAGAATAATTTGATTTATAAACTTATTAGAAAATATATATGCAATACAGACTTTTTGGAGACACCAACATACCACTTTCCGCGATAGGATTAGGATGTATGGGCATGAATCATGCCTATGGCCAGCCGGATGATGAGGAGTCCTGGGCCACGCTTGAAAAATCGATAGAACTCGGTATCAACTTTTGGGATACAGCAGACATATATGCCAATGGCGCTAACGAAACACTCATCTCGAAAGTATTAAAACCTAATCGTTCTAAAATATTCCTGGCTACCAAGTTTGGTTTCAAGCCATACAGTGCGGGCAGCTTTGGAGGATTCGATGGATCTCCTGACAATGTGCGTAAAGCAATAGACCAGAGCTTAAGCAGACTACAAACCGATGTCATTGATTTGTATTATGCTCACAGGATAGACCCAAATGTACCCATAGAAGAGATGGTAGGTGCTATGGCAGAGTTGGTACACCAGGGCAAGGTTAGATATCTTGGCTTGTCCGAGGCATCGGCCAATACTATCCGAAGGGCCCATGTCGTCCATCCCATCAGTGCGCTGCAAAGCGAGTACTCCCTGATTTGTAGAGAGGTAGAAGCTGAGATCTTGCCGCTCTGCGAAGCATTGAATATTACTTTCGTGCCATTCAGTCCTCTTGCACGCGGATTGATGACCAATACCTTAAAGTTTGAAGATATTAATGACCAGGACTTCAGAAAAAAACTACCCAGGTATCAAAAAGAATATGAAGCGAATAATCAGGCACTGGCTTCGGCTTTTGCCCAACTAGCCATGGACAAAGGGTGCACTCCAGCTCAATTGGCTTTGGCCTGGGTCCTTGCACAAGGGGATCATATTATTCCTATTCCCGGAACAAAAAAACGCCGGTACCTGCAAGAAAATGTTGGGGCCATCGGCCTGGAATTGACCGATGAAGAATTGACTGCCATGGAGGATATCATTGCAAAATACCCGCATACCGGCCCCAGGTACAACGAAGACAATATGAAGTATGTAGATAAAAATTAAATCTTATTTTAGCCTAAATCTGAATTGCATGCCACGAACTGATCCTCGTATAGATGCCTATATCGACCAAGCGGCTCCTTTCGCTCAACCCATCTTGAATCATATCCGCCAATTAGTACATGAGGCTTGCCCTGAAGTAGAAGAGACCATAAAATGGAGCTTTCCCCATTTTGATTATAAGGACAATGTCATGTGTTCTATGGCAGCATTCAAGGCTCATTGTGCTTTTACTTTTTGGAAAGCTGAACTCATTCAATCGGGCAAAGGCGTTTTGCAGATGGCTGAAAAAAATGCCATGGGTGACCTTGGTAAAATCACTTCACTGAAGGATCTACCCGCTGATAAAGTAATGATCAAAATGATTAAGGAAGCCAGCAAATTAAATGAAGCCGGCATTAAAACACCCCGACCTAAGCCTCTGCCGAATGACAAAAAAGTACTCGATATGCCGGAAGACCTCATCAGGGCTTTGGCCAAAAATGAAATAGCAAAAAACACATTTAATGCCGCTTCTTATTCCCATCAAAAAGAATATGTCCAATGGATTAATGAAGCAAAGACGGAAGCTACTCGACTAAAAAGGATTATCACCACGGTAGAATGGAATGCAGAAGGCAAAGGCAGGAATTGGAAATACGAAAAACCTAAATAATCATCTCCGGATATAATTATTGCTAAAAGATCCGTGCGGGCATCTTTGACTTTAAAATATTACAATTCAGCTTTTTCAAAATTGATCCTTTTCGAAAAGTACATGACCGCAGCCAATACCACAAACAATCCTACGCTCCCGATCAATAAAGCCCAATCCTGCAATTGAATCAATATAAAAATAAAGCCATACAACAAAGTCAGTACTAAGCTGAAAGTCCCTGCAATTTTTTTGCTCTTAAATACAAAAGTAGTGTACCAGGTCACCAACAAAACTATGGAGCCAGCGGCGATCAAATAAGCCCAATTATAATTAAGGTATTCTGATATCGACAACAGCAGCGTATAAAACACACATAGGGCCAGGCCCACTAAAACATATTGAAAAGCATGCACTTCTTTTTGCTGCAATATTTCAATAAAATAATACAATGCCAGCGTAAGGCCGATAAACAGGAGCGCGTATTTTACTGACCTCGTCGTCTTTGAATAATGATCGGATCCCTTCAAAAAATTCACACCAAAATCTGCTGCATGTACCTCATATTTGGTATCCTTAAAACTTTGAGGAAAATTGCGGTTCAGGTCTAATATTTTCCAGTCTGCTATAAAACCTTGTTCGGTGATTTGAGCCTGGTCCGTGGGTAAAAAAGCGCCGGTAAAAGAAGGGTCCGGCCAGCTGGATTCCATATGCACCTTTGTAGTTTTTCCGGTAGGCACGAAGGATAAATTTTGTGATCCTCGAAGACCCAGCTCCAGCGAAAATGAATGTTGGGATGAGGTAAGTGAGTTATTTGGGATATTTACTTTCAGCCCATTAGGAATAAAATCATTCATTGGCGCACCTACTTCAAAAGTATATTGTTGTGTGTCCCAGATTATATTAATTTGATCTTCCAGACCTCTAAAGTCCGTCAACCCAAGACAAATAAATGCTTCATTCCACAATATGGCTGTGGTAGGAATATTAAGAGTGCTGATATTCAAACTATCAAATTTTCCGGTGACAATGACCTTTGATTGATATACGACAATGTCAAAGATACTTCTGTGTCGTGTTTGAGGTGTGACCAATACTGCTGCATTCAAATCTGATGGCAGGAAATAAGCCAGTTTTCTAAAGGTGTTTTTTTGATCTAAGGATAATTCTATATACGGAATGATCAAAACGGGTCCATTGATGGTTTGATTGGATGCCCATTTATTGCTTACTTCCTGGCTCACTTCCGTTTGGCGATTTTGTCGCTCCTGAACCAGGCTCGAGATATTGGCCATGGGGATCATTAAGACCAATATGATAAAACCGACCATTATACCACGAAGGGTTAGCTGGTTTTTTTTAAAAAAATTATTTTCCATGTTAAATTATTTTTCGTCTTAATAATTGCACCTTATTACTTGAATGCTTCTATTTTCTGGGGCAAATCAGCTCGTGTTATTAATGACCACTCAGTGGTGTCCCGAGGATGCCTACGGCAAGTTCTGCCCATAAGAGGAGGAGTATCGTAAGCAAGGCTACACAGATGACTATTCGGAGTCCTCTTTGATTTACTTTCCTGATCACAAGCTCACAGAGGAGTCCGGTGCCGAGCAACAAGACTCCAGCGACTACAAAATCTGACAGATTCCAACTTACTTCTTCAGTGTACTGCATCGCTATGAATGGTATCAGCAAAAGGAAGGCTACGATGACCACGATGATGAGGAGTCGGTTATTATTCTTAATCATATTAAATTTATTTTCCTTGGTAATTGTTTAATTGAATGTGGTGGATTATTTTAATTGGTTGATAAGATGCTCGAGGGCGGCCAGGTGTTCTTTGAATGCCTTTTGCCCTGCGTCTGTGACTTCATAGGTCGTGTTGGTTTTGCGACCAATAAAGCCTTTGTTCACTTTGATATAGGCATGATCTTCAAGTGATTTGAGATGAGAGGCGAGATTGCCATCGGTGACATTGGTCCACTCTTTCAATTGATTAAAATTGACCTCTTCATTGATCAATAAACTGCCCATGATGCCCAGGCGCACCCGACTGTCAAATACTTTATTGAATGGAAGAACGGGGTTTTTCATCAGGAACTTTTTTTGTCATATTTATTCCACATGTATCCTCCATATAGTATGTGGGCCACCCCAAAACCTAAGGCCCAAAAATACAAGCCATACCCGGATAACAATAAATTGATGGCTCCCAGGCCTATTTCTATATACCCCAGGTATCTGATATCACCCAGTGTGTACTTACTCGCATTGACCAGCGCAAGTCCATAAAATAGCAGACACCCAGGGGCTATCATACTTATATAACCCAGGTCCATCAATTTTAAAAGGTAGAGACCGCCTGCTACTAGGGGCAGACCAAGATTGATCAGCATTCGGCGACTGGCGTGATTCCATAGTGTGCCCTGAAGTTTTTTGGATTTGAGGTAAGTAAACAGAAAGCCGACCATCAAGGATATAATTAAGGTGACTATGGCGATACAAAACAAGGGAGAAGTAAAATACCCATCCAATGAAGGGATATCCTTGGCTTCATATTGCTGGGAAGTTAATTCCAGGTAAGCAAAACCGGCTCCTGCAAGGCCTATCAATCCTGCAGCCACTCCACTCAATCCGCTCAGACTGAGAAATCGGCTGCTTTTTTCCATCATAGATTTGATTTCATTCAGCGAGGAGAAAGGATCGGTTAACTGTGTCATAAAAAGTACTTTGAAATGCAAAGTGAACGCTTTTTCCAATTTGTCAAGCGAAATGGCATTTTTTCATAAAATAAAGTCCGAATGGGGGTGTTGCGGGCGGCATTTTCAGATATCTGAAATGTTTTGGTTCAGCATTTTAAATGATGGGTAAAGAGCCTTAATCGTTGAGACTCACATAATTCTAAAAAACTTTATTACTTTTTAAACCATTTGAGTGTAAATTTGTCCTTACTTAGACAAAATCCAAATAGGGTTTAAAAAAGTTAATAATCTATAAAGCGCTTAAAATGAAAAGAGTATATCTTGACAACAATGCCACTACCCCTTGTGATCCTAGAGTAGTAGAGACCATGGTGCCCTATTTTTTCGAAAAATTTGGCAATGCAGCCAGCCGCAGTCACCCCTACGGATGGGAAGCTGAAGAAGCAGTAGATTATGCCCGGGAGCAAATTGCTACCCTGATTCATGCTGATTCAAAAGAAATCATTTTCACCTCTGGCGCTACAGAGGCCGATAACCTGGCTTTGAAAGGGGTCTTTGACATGTATAAGAAAAAAGGCAACCATATTATCACCGTGACCACAGAGCACAAAGCAGTGTTGGATACCTGCAAGCACCTGTCTGAGCTGGGTGGCGACATTACTTATCTCCAGGTGAACGATAAAGGATTGATCAATCTGGCAGAACTGGAAGCGGCTATCAAACCTACTACTATATTGGTATCGGTGATGTGGGCCAATAATGAGACCGGGGTCATCCAACCTATGAAAGAAATTGGAGATATCTGTGCCCGGCATGGTGTGTTATTTATGAGTGATGCGACCCAGGCTGTAGGTAAAATCGATGTCAATCCCCGCGAAATGGGAGTGCATCTGATGGCATTTACCGCCCATAAAATGTATGGCCCAAAAGGAGTAGGTGCACTCTATGTAAGTCGCAAAAACCCCCGGGTAAAAGTCACGGCCCAGATGGACGGTGGTGGTCATGAGCGGGGTATGCGTTCAGGCACTCTGAATGTCACCGGCATCGTAGGTTTTGGCAAAGCGGCAGAGCTTTGCAGACTGGAGATGGCTACAGATATGGCTAGAATCACTGTCATGAGAGATCGACTGGAGACAACCCTCAAAAATGCTATGGAAGAAGTTTATATCAACGGAGATCCGGCCCATAGAATGCCTCATGTCACCAATATGTCATTTAAACATGTCGAAGGCGAAGGCCTCATGATGACCTTTAATCAGCGGATGGCCTTGTCATCAGGATCAGCTTGTACTTCGGCCTCCCTGGAGCCTTCTTATGTTTTGGTAGCTCTGGGCTTGGGCGATGACCTGGCCCATTCTTCTTTGAGATTTAGCTTAGGCCGGTTTACCACAGATGAAGACATTGATATTGCTATAGAGTCAATCAAAGAAGGAGTCAATCATATGCGGGAGTTGAGTCCGATCTGGGAAATGTATAAAGAAGGTATTGACTTGACTCAAGTCAGTTGGGCCTCTCATTAATGAAAACTTTTTAATCAACAATATTGTTTCTATAATCAATAAATAAAATAAATACTATGGCTTATTCAGAAAAAGTACTCGATCACTTCCAGCATCCTAAAAATGTCGGCACCCTGGACAAAGGCAAAAAGAATGTCGGTACCGGGCTCGTTGGTGCTCCGGAGTGTGGTGATGTGATGAGACTTCAAATAGAAGTAGATGAGGCTTCCGGTACCATCACCGATGCTAAGTTTAAAACCTTTGGTTGCGGATCAGCTATTGCTTCTTCTTCTCTGGCTACTGAATGGCTCAAAGGTAAATCACTGGAAGATGCGATGAAAATCGACAATATGGATATCGTGGAAGAGTTGGCGCTGCCTCCTGTTAAGATCCACTGTTCTGTATTAGCAGAAGATGCCATCAAAGCAGCCATCAAAGATTATCAAACTAAAAACGGGATCGTCGTCACCGAACCTACTGCGACGGCCCAGGCTTAATCGTAAATCAGTATGATCTATATATCTGACATAGCCAAGCAAAGAGTTGAAGAGATCATAGCTAAGGAAAAACTTACTCCGGATTATTTTGTCCGGGTTAGCGTGACCAGTGGTGGATGCTCCGGGCTAACGTATAATATGGATTTTGACAATGAGAGCCGTCCCAAAGACCAGGTCTTTGAAGACAAAGGCATCAAGATCGTCACAGACACTAAAAGCTTCCTCTATTTATTTGATACCATTCTTGAATTTTCAGGGGGTCTTCAAGGCAAAGGATTTTATTTTGAAAATCCCAATGCCAGCAGGACTTGTGGCTGCGGGGAGAGTTTTGCGGTGTAGATCATAAGTCAAATCATCAGTGGGGTAATCTTTTGCGAAAATAACCATAAGCAAAAGTACCTGACATCGCTGCTAATAAAAATACAATCAGTACAGTATAACCACTGCCTAATAAAATAAACATAGGTCCCGGGCATACGCCAGCCAAAGCCCATCCAAGCCCGAAAATGAATCCTCCGATGATATACCTCTTCCAACTGGTATCCTTTGGATTGATCACGATCTCTTTACCTTCAATAGATCTGAGGTGTTTTCGTTTGATGATTTGAACCATGACGATTCCAACAGCGATGGCACTCATGATGATCCCATACATATGAAAAGACTGAAAGTGGAACATCTCAAATATTCTAAACCAGGATACAGCTTCAGTTTTATACAAGGTGATTCCGAGCAGAATACCCACCAAAATATATCTTGACATTTTCATTGGTAAAGAGAATTAATTAGTTGTGAAAAATGAATGGGAATAAAACGTAGGTCATAAACAAACCCCCGGCAAAAAATCCTATGACCGCGTAGAGGGAGCCCAGCTGTAAAGCCGACATGCCACTGATCGCATGACCGGAAGTACAACCACCGGCATAGCGGGCACCAAATCCTACTAATAGACCCCCGACTACGATGACCAGAAATCCAGGGAGCGTAAATAATGCAGGCCATTCATAAAACGGAGGCACCAGCGGCACTTCTCCAGGCTGGTAATTAAACCCCAATCCTTTGAGTTGCTCCACGGTCGCATCTGATACATGGGCTATATTTTGTCCTGCAGGAGTAAAATAATGGGCAGCTACATATCCGCCAAACATGGACCCCAGGGCGACCAATAGATTCCACCCCTGTGATTGCCAATCGAACTTAAAAAAATCAGCCATCTCATCTGCACCATCTGCGGCACACATCACTCTGAAGTTGGCCGAAATGCCAAATTCCTTGCCAAAAAGCAGCAAGATGAACATAATGCCCGCGATCATTGGTCCTCCAACCCACCAGGGCCAGGGCTGACTCACAAAATCTTTTATTTGAGTAAAAAAATCAATTACCATTGTCTGCAAAATTTTTCTAAAAATACAGATCTAAACGGATATACCAAGATGAAGATTTCAGGTAGTCTCTCCTTTAAATTTTAGCATAATCTAAATCGATCGAAGCTCTCATCCTCGCTACAATAGAAATGATAAAATGCTGTATCAGCATTCCATCTATCATGAGCTACATAGGTTAATGGAGTTAAAATAAATCCGATGCCAGGAAGTTGATCTTCTTTCGCAGGGTTTAAGAAAAATTAATCATAATACCTGCCTATATGATCGGCGATGGCTCTTCTCAGTTTGAGCACATCGATCTCCCCCATTTGCCGATGCACGATCTCACCGCTGGGAGATACTAGCAAGGTATAGGGCAGTGCTCCCTGCCATTGAGGATCTACTGCTTCTATCAAAGCATATTTGTCCTCACCATCATAGATTACATTTTTGTTGGAGGCAAATTTTTCTTTGAGGAAGGCAAGTGCTTTGTCATAGCTTTTAGGGGCATCCATTGATACACTGACAAATTCAAAATCTCTGCGTCTATACATATGATCGGATTCGACCAGGCTGGAGAATTCTGCTACGCAGGGTCCGCACCAGGTAGCCCAAACATTGATGAGTCGATATTTTTTATTGCCTTCATTTTTAACCAAAGCCTGGATGGCAGTTATATCTGCTTTTTGAAGGTTGACCGGTTCGGCTGCCCATTTTTGTACTTCTGATATTTTGTTAACTGATTTTTCAGCCCATTTGACACTACAGCCAAAGACTTTGGTCGTGGCAGGCATTACAGGTTTGTTCGTCAGCATGGCATCGACTGCATCACGCAGATTGTGTATGGACTCTTTGCCTATATATTCATTGTCATCAATACGGCCCTGATATTGTAGTTTTCGGGATTTGTCAAATACAAAAACATGAGGAGTAGCGACCGCGCCATATTTATGCGAAGTCTCCTGGGTAGCTCCATCATATAGATAAGGGAAATTAAAACTTTTATCTTTTGACCGGATGATCATCTCCTCATAGCTATCATTGAGGTCGGTATAACCCATCTCATTGAAAAGAACTGATTTGTCCGAATTGGGGCTGATCGCTACCAGGCGGACATTTTTGGACTTATAATCATTGACAAATTTTATAACACGATCTTCATAGGCCTGGGCAGTGGGGCAGTGATTGCAGGTAAATAACACAACCAAAATATTTGCGGATGCAAAGCTTTTTAAAGAATACATTTTGCCATCAGTGCTCTTGAGATTAAAATCCGGAGCAGCGGCTCCTATCTCCAGGGTTTTAGGATCCTCAGCGGCTTTTATCATACTTGAAAAGCAAAAACTAAAAAACAATAAAATTGAAATTTTCCTGATCATAGGTTTGATGATTATTTTTTTTAAAGTGCTAAAGATACTAAGAAAGCAAAGTTTATGCAATCGATTGATTAAAATCGGTTTGCTTCCACTTTATATTGCACCCTACACTGGGATATTGACGATCAGGTACCGCTGTTCCTGACAGTACAGCATCTATCGCAGCCCTTAGATCCTGACCAGTGGGGAGAAGAT
Organism: Saprospiraceae bacterium; assembly: GCA_016709995.1. Taxonomy (NCBI): domain Bacteria; kingdom Pseudomonadati; phylum Bacteroidota; class Saprospiria; order Saprospirales; family Saprospiraceae; species Saprospiraceae bacterium. The sequence continues at coordinate 3,162,314 of JADJLQ010000001.1, read as the reverse complement.
CGTTTTTTGGCCTGGACCCATCTAATCTGCCCCGGTACACCAGGCTTGCTTCGCCATTGAATACATAAAAATCAGGTGTACAGGCAGCATCATAGGCTCTGGCGACTTCCTGACTTTCATCATACAAATAGACAAATGGGTAACCCAATGCCAGGGCATGAGATCGCATCTGGTCAGGGCCATCCGCAGGATACTTCACAGCATCATTAGCACTTATAGCTATGAAAGCGACTCCTTTAGGCAGATAATCATTGGCGATTCGGATGATCTCTGCATTGACATGTAGTACATAAGGACAATGATTGCAAATAAACATGATGACGGTGCATCGATCAGACTGTAATTCTTTTAATGAAATGCTTTTGCCTGAAATAGTATCCGGCAATCTAAAATCAGGTGCAGCAGTACCTAAGGCAAGCATCTTTGATTCTGTTTGTGACATAGGATGCAAAGATAGCCATTAGAACAGGTATCCGTCAAATGTGAATGATTTATCCTTCCTCTTATTGACCCTGACAAGAAATTGAAAATCAACTTCTTTTAACATCCGAAGGATAAAAAATTAAACGGATTATTTTGCAAGTTAAAGGCTGATTAGTAATTCCTAAAGTTAGAGACATCGCTAGCAGGGATTTCTAAACAACAAAACTCTTTGGCCGCAGGTAGACTTTAGGTACAACCAGATATAACATCAAAGTCGAAATCTATGACCAATCAGACTGCCCTGGTAGGCACCAGTGATCATGGTTCAGAATTTTGGGTAAAAACATCATGACAAACTATGAAGATATTGTCGAGTTTTGGCCCCACCATTCTATTTCATTGTACAAGATTCTGAAATTTTTTATGTTGAAACGCGAGGTTTACCAATGTTACCAATGTTATTATAGACATGGGATGATGGCGGAAAAATTGAAACTTTAGACAAGGTGCGTTGGTCAAAAATAGCAGATTCTCTTCTTCCGTTTTCGTACCAAACACATTCGACATCATGACCACTATGAGAATTCCCTCCGAATACATGCTGTCTAAGACAATACTTTTGTACTATCATGATAGGGCCACCACTTCGTTTCTGTACTCTATCTCCAGCTACAAATTTTCTAATAGTCATATCAATTAATAATTTTAGTTAAACCATTAAATCAGACTTTCGGGACTCTGCTGTGACCAGAACTTAATCATATATCTTCCGAAAAGCAATCGGATCCAGTAAAAACATTGACCCACAATGCCTACCTGAATTGCGGTCTGTTCGATTTGAGGCCTTTCGCAATCTGATCTTTGGGGAAATTCTTTATATTAAAATATCCATTTTCTAACCTTGGATTAAAAAATTGATAGTTCATGTCTATGGGAATATTTAAAAAAGGTAATTTAACTTTTATGAAGTCCTGATTCATTTCAAGGATTTCTATATCAATTGTTTTTGTCTCCATTTCAATAAAGATTTTATATTAATTATTGAATTTCAAATGTTGCGAAAATCTATGGTTATAATATAGGTTAATTTAATTGACGATGTCGGAGCCTGGCTTGATTTGCCTTATTTAATCAATGCTGCCGCATCGAAATTAATCGATTCCATTATAAACAATACCCAATGTGAAAAAACTTACATCTCCTTACTGGTCAAACCCGGACAAAATTATTTTCATTGAGAAAATAGTTTTCGTCAGATTCCCTAGGAGGTTAGGGTTTAAAGCGGCTGGTCAAAAAGTCCAGCCGCTTTATCGCTTAGGCAATAGCAATCTGCTTAGGAGGAAGTGATTTGGCCTCTTCTTTTTTGGGAATGATTACCCTCAAAATTCCATTTTCGTAGCTTGCCTTTATTTTAGATTCATCTACTACGGTCTTAGGCAAATTGAAAGATCGACGAAAGGACTGATAGCTAAACTCCCTGCGTGTATATCGTTCGCCTTCTTTGAGTTCGTCCAAATTCTCTTTTTGAGAAGTAATCGTCAAAATTTCGTTGTTCAGTTCTACACAAAAATCTTTCTTGCTCATACCGGGTGCAGCCATCTGCACTGAAAATTCGTCATTGTTTTCGACAATATTGACAGTGGGCAAGGTAGTATTGGTGAAAGAATGGTTGCGGTTCTCCCAGTCGAATAAATCTCTCGTGAAAAAATCATCGAACAGTTGTGGTACTGTCGGAAAAAGTGAATTTCTTTTTAGCAGTGTCATAATTACCAGGTTTTAAAAGGTTATACAATTGATTTAAAAAAATAAATTATTAAACGATTAATACAAGGTTTTATAAAAGAGATTCATGCATGAATACATTCTAATCCATCAAAGTGAATGCCATTTGAATGAAACTGAAAAATTGTCAGTATTTGTTAATAATCTTTAACATTAAAGTGAAATTTTGACCAATCTAATATATTTAAGAATCTGTCATTTTGACTATCATAGGGTGCCCACTACAGGGTATAGAATTTTCTTTATAGTGTATACCTTAATGCCCACCAGAGAGCAGGAATAAATTTGTGGATCAATAAAAATTTAGAATTATTTTTTCGGACGGATCAATGCCTTTGCCAGAGCATAATTTAATACTTTTTTTCTGGTAGCCGGTATATCTATAGGTGTATTAGACAAGATGCAATAAAAGAAACCTTCCTCTGGAATGCTCACATAATCAGCAGTAAATCCCCCCTGCGAGCCGGTGTGCGCGTACATAGGATGCCCCTCAAAAGTGGAGATAAACCAACTCAATCCAAGCTGACTGGGTTTGTCACCTACCCAGGCATTGTGCGGATAAATAGTCCTGGCCATTAATTTAACCTCAGGACTCACGAACTCGACGCGCTCTATGGCTTTTTCATATTGAATCAATTCATTCACACTGCTCCATATACCGCCATTGCCCGCAGCATTAAAAGTTGGTTCCTCCCCATAATCCAGTTCTCGCCAGGAACCATCTACCTTCGGTACATAAGCATGAGTAACCCCGGAATCAGGCAATGCGCCATCAGTAATCGTGCTGGTCAGCATCCTGGCTGGCGTGAATATTTTTATTTTGATATAATCCTGCCATTTAAAATGAGTCACCTGCTGTATAATCAGGGCCAGGGCGTTAAAAGCGGGATTAGAGTAGGTATATTGAGAGCCGGGTGCAAAAAGTAAAGTATCATTTTGCAGTATGGGTGCCCAATTTTGAGCGTCATCGGCTGTGAGATAATATATGCTGTCTTGTTGGACAGGCCGGTTATCAGGCAGTCCCGAGGTATGAGTCAGCAAATGATAGATGCGCACCTGCCTCCCGATATCCGGGTTTTTAAAATCTGGAAAAAATTTAATCAGGCTGTCTGTCAGGCTTAGTTTTCCTTCGTCTGCCAGGTTGAGTATGGCATAGGCGACAAAAGTCTTAGTGATAGATCCCACATTAAACAGTGAGTGTTCGCCGATAGGCTTCATTGATTTAATGTCTTCTACACCTTGATAAGATTGTAATGCCAGGGAGTCCCAGGACATGATCTTCATGGCGAAGCCAGGCGTTTTTGTACCGGCTGACGCAGGCATACCTTGTACCAAATCGTGCGCTCCGTTCGTTGTATTTTCAGTTTTACAAGCGATCAGGATGGAGCTGGCTAGAAATATAAGAGTAAGTTTGTGATGCATAGCTTGACAATATAGTTCGACTTGGGTTACCAAACAATATCGATTATCTTTATGGCCTCACGAATGTAAATAATTTAATTTATGAAGATAAGATTTTGCGGAGCTGCAAAGGAGGTGACAGGGTCATGTCATATGATCACGCTGGATGATGGATTTAAATTGCTGCTGGATTGTGGTATGTTCCAGGGTGAAAATAATGACGAACTCAATCGACAGTGGTTTTTTAAAGCGAATGAGATCGACGCAGTAGTGCTCTCTCATGCACATATCGACCACTGTGGCAGGATCCCCAAGCTGGCAAAAGACGGTTTTGAAGGCAATATATTTTGTACTCCTGCTACCAGGGATCTTGCAGCGATCATGCTGATGGACAGTGCCAAGATCCAGGAATCAGATGCTATGTACGAAAATAAAAAGCTTACGAAGAACCAAAACTATCGTGGCGAACTGGTACAACCGCTGTATACCATCAAGGATGCAGGCCGGGTCATGCGTCAGTTTGTAGGGTTTAATTATAATCGCTGGTTTAGGATTCATGACAATGTCGAAGTGCTTTTTAGGGATGCCGGTCATATCTTGGGGAGTGCCAATGTCACTTTAAGGGTCAGGGAAGGAAAAGGCATCACGATGCTGGGCTTTACGGCAGATATCGGACGACCGGCCAGACCTATATTGAGAGATCCGGAGCCAATGCTGCCTGTGGATTATCTGATCTGCGAATCTACTTATGGTGACCGATTGCATCATGATGCGCCCAGCGAAGACAATAGATTTCTGGATATCATACACGAGACCTGTGTGGTAAAAAAAGGTAAATTAATCATACCGGCATTCAGTGTAGGTCGTACCCAAGAGATCGTGTATCTGTTGGATCAGGCGTCTAATCGTAAACTGTTGCCTCCAATTCAAGTATATGTGGACAGCCCACTCGCGGTCAATGCCACCAACGTGTTCCAGATACATCCGGAATGTTTTGATGCTGAGTTGCACGAATATATGTTGTTTGATAAAAACCCATTTGGATTCAATGGCCTCAATTATGTAAAATCAGTCGAGGAATCCAAGTCATTAAATAACAATAACGAACCCTGCATCATCATCAGCAGCTCTGGTATGGCCAATGCCGGTCGGGTAAAACATCACCTGTCCAACAATATCGAAGATCCTAAAAACACTATTTTGATCGTTGGTTATTGTTCACCCAACACGCCCGGTGGCATGCTGAGAAATGGAATAGATAGAATCAAATTTTTTGGTGAAGAAAAAATGGTTCGCGCCAAAGTCGAGATCATGGATAGTTTTTCTGCTCATGGAGACCAGCTGGAGATGTATAATTTTATAAAAAATCAAATTCCATCTGCACAAAAGATCTATTTAGTCCACGGAGATGAAAAAGTGCTTCCCGAATGGAAACATTTTCTTTCTGAAAAAGGATTTTCTAATATCATCGTCCCTTCTCTTGGGCAAGAGTTGGATGTATAAAAACATCGCAGGATAAGGATGAATTTATCAAAATGTACACTTTTTGCCATCCTTACCTTATGTGCTTGTAGTACAGTAGATATACAGGTAGATAGCTCGGCCGCATCATGGTCTTTGCCCCTGGTATATGGTGAAATCAGGGTGGATGATCTGGTCAAAAAAGCTTCAGCTGCGTCTCAGTTATTTATACAACCTGATGGCAGTCTCTTACTCAGGTATACAGGAGATATATTGGAGAAAACTAAAAAGGAGATTTTTTCCCCGATCCCCGGAGGCATCCCCATCCCCTTGTTTGATACCTTGAACCTGGTGACCTTGCCCATAGTCAACAATTTTGTCATTAAGAAAGCGATATTGTCCAATACGAATTATTATGTGGCTTATTCGCACAGCAGGATGGAACCCGTGCAAGTAGAATTCTGGTTGCCGGAGATGCAATTGAACAATAAGCCATTGAACCTGGTGCTGGATATTCCATACACCGGCAGTGTGCCTGTGACAGGATCTTCCCCAAAAACATCATTGGAAGATATAGTCATGATGCCGGTCAATAACAAAATAGGTCTTCATTACCAGGCAAGGACACTTAATAATGTCCTTTTCAAATTGAACAGCCTGTTTTTTTATTATGATCAATTGGATTTTAAATATATTGAAGGGTATATCGGCCAAAATGTGTACGATCTCAAAAAAGATAGCCTGGAGATAGATTTGTATGATGGTTTTAGCCAAGGGGGTATATATATAGATGACCCTAAAGTAACCTTAACCGTATATAATTCTTTTGGTTTTCCGACCAAAGCACTGATCAATACTTTTTTGATGCAGACCGTGAGCGGCACCCTTATTGAATTTAAAAGCCCATTATTGGATCAGGGACTGTATTTTAATTATCCTAACAAAGGTGAAATCGGTCAAACGAAAGCCACCACTTATGTATTTACCAAAGACAATTCTAATATCAAAGAGGTGTTTAATGCCCAGGCGACCAGATTGATATATGACATTGATGCTTTGTCCAATCCACTGTTGACCAATGACTCTGCTTCGTTTATCCTGGATAGCAGCAAGTTTACCATCAATCTCACTGTAGAATTACCACTCGTAGGTCGGATCAGCAATTATCCTGCAATACAAACTTTTGATGCTAACCTGGACCAATTGAAAAATTTTAAAGAGGGCTCTTTGCTGATAGAGACAGACAATGCGATTCCCATGTCAGCCAATGCACAGATCTATTTGCTCAATGACGCAAGCCAAACCTTAGATTCGCTTTTTAGTAAATCGCAACTTCTGTTTCAATCAGCCGCCACCGATGTCAACGGTGTGTCTTCAAAATCGACACTTTATAATGTGGTCGTGCCGGTACCTTCCAATAAAGTGGTCGCATGGTCTCAGGCAAAAAAAATAAAAGTAGTGGCCTATTTTGACACTCCTGCAGATAAGAATACGGTCAAAATAAATGATCGTGATCGACTCAGGATTAAAATAGGAATTGCCGGAAAATTTAAATGATGAGGTACATGGCTAAATCGATCATTTGCATATTGTTTTTTTGTGGGTATGCCCTACTGCCAGCGCAGGACCCCGGGCCTCTCTTTATGGCTAAGGATCAAATGTACCAGGACAGAAATCCCGCCATGCCTTACCCTAAGAAAAACATCATAGGCCTTCCTGAAATGCGTGGACAGATATACAGTGAGACCGGTACCTTGAATGATTGGAACAGAAAAAATCCTGACGGTACACAATCCATCTATCTACAGGATATCTGGAAGAGCCTGGAGCGAAAGGATTATACGACCGAGGCAGGGTTTTCGATTAAATCATTTTCTTTTGGCAAAAAGTATGATCGATGGCAGTTCAACCTGAGTCATCGTATCCGTGGAGATGTAGACTTTACCTACAATAAGGACCTGGTCGGTTTGGTCGCTTATGGCAATTATGGCTTACTGAATGTAGAGCCCCTTGCTATGACACAAGCTCTCGACCTACGACCCCGGCTCAGTACATCATTGTATCAGTCTTTGGGTATAGAGGCAGCTTATTTTATCAACGATCAGTGGAGCCTGGGTATCGGTGCTGATTATTTGGCTGGTTGGTATGAGGTCGACGCGAAGGTGAGAAAGTTTGATTTGGATATACATGATCCACTGACTATAAGTGCCAAAGAGGATTGGACCCTTCGGTCTGCAGATCTGATTCAATCGGTTTCGATCGATAGTTTTAATGTAAAATACGATGGTCAGGCACTAGGCAAACATCCCGGTGCAGCGTTTGCAGTGGGTCTTTTTCACCATACTTCGCAATGGCAGTTTGGATTGCAAGTCAGAGATCTGGGTTGGATATCCTGGGAAGGCAAAGCCTACTCAAGAAAAGCAGAGACGAATTATTCCGGATTGCAAGTCAACGATTTTTTGAATGTAGATGGTGGGATTTTTGATCATATAAAAGACACTCTTCGAACATTGACCAATGTCGACGAATCAAACATAAAGTACAGGACGAGTCTGCAATCAAGAATCATCCTCGATGCACAATATCATTTGTCTGATAGATGGTCTGGTGGTGGTGCTATCTATATGGTCAATAATGCACCTGCAACTTATTGGAGGGTCATGGCGGGTACCGTATACAGACCATCACAGGTCTTTGAGTTTGGCGGAGATATTTCACTGGACTCCTATCATAAAATCAACCTTGGCTTGTTTGGGGCATTAAGATTGTCGATATTCAATATATATATGAGTATGGAGCATTTGCCCGGCTTTTTTAACCCCAATGGCACGAGTCGGCTCGGAGGAAGTATGGGGATCAACTTGATGTGGGGAGAATAAGCTACAACTTTTGGGTACTTTCAGAACTGAATTTATCTAAGCTTAAAATCGTTTGCAAAATATCCCGGCCTTACTGAAGCTGCTTTAGCGTCCCATTTTTTATTGACGACCATCAAATTTTGAGGAGCAAATAAAAATATGGCGGGCTGCTCGTCATAAATTATTTTCTGAAACTGTTTGTACAGATTAGTCCTTTCATCGCCTGGCTCACTGTGCCGAATCAAGTCGATGATGCTATCACTGACGGCACCACCAAATCCAGTATAGTTTTGACCATCTTCTACATAACTCTTCGTGCTCCATGATGGATATGGATCATCCGGTCCCGGGTACTGACTATCAGCCAATGCAGCTAATTCAAAATCGTGATGTTGCATATCTTCCAGCATCAAATGAATTGGCTTGGATATGATTTCAATGGCGATACCTGCTTTGCGTGCTTGCTCCTGCATATGAATAGCTACTTGTTGGCCTAATCCTCCCGGTGTAGCCACAAAACGAAGCTTTAAGTCCAATCTTTTATTTAACCATTTTTTGTCCAGAATGCCATTGTGATCGCTGTCGATCCATCCAGCGGCAGCTAAAAGACTTTGAGCTCGATTAATATCGAATGGGATGGGCTGCAAGGATGTATCATAATAAGATTTTGAAGGTTGGAAAGGTGCTGTGATCCTGTCTGCATAACCTTTAAACAGGTTTTGTTTCAGCTGATCAAGATCTAATAATTGGGCCAGAGCACGACGCGTATTTTTATCTTCCAGGATGGGATTTTTATTATTGATAGAAATATAAACATATCGATTGGATGGCCCGGTGATAAAATTAATTTTAGTAGATAGCAAGCTGTCGTTTTTCATATTCTCAAACATGGCTGGGCTAATATCAGTAGCTATGACATCGAGCAGTCCATCCTTGAGTGCAGTGACTGCATTGGCTTCTTCTGGTATGATGTAGTATATGATCTCGTCAGGATAAGCAGCAAAATTGACAGCAGAGTCACTCAGTCGATGGCCCCACCAATTAGTTTTCTTTTTTAACCTTAAGTATTGGTTAGAGACCCATTGATCTATTTTGTAAGGACCTGCTCCGGCAGCTCCTTCACGGCCGAAATAAGGATCAGCAAATTGATCAGCAAATTTCTGCGCAATTGCTCTGTACTCTGAGGTACTGTCTGCTATATTTAAATATTTTAAAGTATTCCAGTCTACCTTTCTCAACAATTGTGTAGAATCAAATACAGACTCCTGGAGTATGAAATTATTGGTGAACGATTGTTCGTCCAGAAAATAATTATCATCCGTCCAGAATGTAAACACCTTTGGGTTGTCGCTCAAGGATATACTATCTATCGGCTCTATGACACTTCTTTTGCTATCTGATTTGACAAATGGATCGAGTGTAGCCTTTAAAGTAAAGAGTACATCTTGGGCTGTAATAGGGCTACCATCATCCCATACAGCTTCTTGTCTAATCGTGATCCGGTATCCGGTCATTCCGCCCTCATGTAGGGTCTCTGCCAATTGAGCAGCCAAAATCGGAACATACTCTTGCGTGTAAGGGTCATAATCCATTAATGGTAAGTGCAATAAATTTTGAATGTTGGCAGCAATGGAAGTTACTGACAATACGGGATTTAACTGATCTGGTTCTCTCGAAATTCTAACCGAAAGTGAACCGGGTACTGACTCAGTAGGTTTGCAATTAAAACCCACACTGATAATCATGATGACCAGGATCTGGGACTTGAAAAATAAACGCATCAGGTAGATAAGAAATGGTATTTGGGATTAGTAAGTTATGGTTTCTCAACTACTTTTTCAAATTATGAAAAAGAAATCTCTACGGAGGACGCATTGAACTATATTTAGAAATAACATTCATTTTACTACTCGCACAAAAATTGTAATGTCATTCTGTGACTCGTAAAAGAATGCTCAGGTAGCCAAATAAAATATTGAAAACTTTAAAAAGTAATAATTTATGAAATAATTTCTTTGGAAAATTAAAATCCCGGGATTTATAAGGCCCCGGGATAAATTTAAATTTTACATTTTAAACATCAGCAGATTTCAGGTACTGCTGTTTATTTTAATTATTTGCTCCAGGGTGGAGTGACTCCTACTGATCGGGCATAGGCTATCAACTGACCTTTATGTTCGCCGGTGTGATCCACCAGTAAAAACATCACTGCTTGTTTGGACATTTCAGCCCAGGGAAATTTGACCATTTCGCCAAGCTGAGCATCTTTTACTGAAAGAAGATTATCATTAACAAATTTGAAGGAGGCATGCACTGCATCAAGGATTTTGTCTTTGCCTTCCATTTTTTCCATGTTCATCATATCAATGTTCGCAGGTGGCTTAATACCCAAATTCATCAATATAAAGTAATTACTGGCAGCGGTATGCATCAGGACTTCGCCTACGGTACGTACACCTTCGGCCGGTTTCCAATTGAATTTTTCAGCAGGAATAGCCATACCAAGGCCGGTGATCGCTTCTTCATTGTGAGAGAGAAAAGAGATCGATTCTTTTTGTACAGATTGATCAGTACTTTGAGACCAAAGACCAAAACCTGCAAAGCAAAGGATGAATAATAATAAATGTTTCATAAACTAAATTAATTAAAGTGAAAAGTAAAGTTAATCGTGTTAAAATTAAACGTATGTAAAATTTTATTATTAAATCTCTTCAGCAGCTTCTTCCAGGGCTTTTTGTTCGTATGATTTGAGACCAAAGCGAGACTTTGTTTGCGACACAATGACCATCAATGCAGGCACAAGAATCAGGGTCAATAAAGTAGCAAACCCCAAACCAAAAATCATGGTCCAGCTCAAGGGCCCCCAGAAAGCCACATTGTCTCCTCCAAGAAAAATATTGGGTTTCCACTCCGTAAATAGTGAGACAAAATCAATGTTAAATCCTATAGCCAATGGAATCAAGCCAAATACAGTAGCCATAGCCGTTAATATGACCGGGGTCATACGGGTGCGACCTGCTTCGATGGTTGCCTCCCTGATATTGTAGCCTTGCTTCATCATCATATCCGCAAATTCTACCAATAATATACCATTCCTAACTACCACGCCCGCCAAAGCGACTACGCCTATTCCGGTCATGATGATCGAAAACTCCATACGGATCATCGTAAATCCAAGCAATACCCCAATGATGCTGAATACGATTTCTATCAGGATCACCATTGGTTTGCTGAAGGAGTTAAACTGAGTTACTAAAATTAAAAAGATCAAACCAAGAGATATTAATAAGGATCGTCCCAAAAACCCCATGGCCTCAGCCTGGTCTTCTTGCTCACCTGCAAAACCAATCGTCACACCGGGTGCGCCCTGAAACTTAGCAGTAGCTGCCTGTACATTGGCCAGTACTTCATTAGGATTAAATCCATTGAGTACATTAGAAGATATCGTGACGATCCGCTTGAGGTTTTTTCTTTTAATAGACCCTACCGTATTGCCATATTCCATTTTAGTCAATGAAGCCATTGGTACCTGGCGCATCTGACCACCCATATTCATATCCCTGTAGATAATGCTTTGATTGAGCAGGAGGTTGATATTGTTTCTTTGATCTTCCTGAAAGCGAAGCATGATGGGGTGTTGATCTTCACCATCCCGGAGTTTAGATATTTCTTTACCAAAGACAGCATTCCTTAGGTCAGAACCGATTTGGGCTGTAGAGATGCCTTCCCGGTTAGCGCGCTGACGATCTACGGTGATTTTTAATTGAGGGTTGGTGATCGATATATCAGATTTTAATTCTTCGACTCCACCTATCTGCAGTTCATCCAAATACTGTTTTAATAATTTTGCTGTAGAAGTGAGTTCATCAAAGTCATCCCCGGAGATTTCAATACTAATGGGTTTGCCAGCCGGTGGACCATTGTTTTCTTTTTCTACAATGATTTCGGCACCAGGAATATCTTGCACCACCTCTCTGATTTTGGACAAATAGTCTGCGGATGATTGACCATGCCGTTTTTCGAACTCCACAAAGGCTACAGTGACTTTGCCCAGATGCGGGCTTGTTTGCTGCTCAAAATTGGAAGGATCGCCCGCTCCAATAGCTACGTTGGAGATGACCGACTCTACAATAGGATTGTTTTCTCCGACTACTCCAATGATTCGATCTTCTACCATCGAAGTGATTTTATTGGTATATGCCTGCGAAGTACCTACCGGTAAAGCAATGTAAGTATAGACAAAATTGGGATCGGACTCAGGAAACAAACGGACTCCTGGAATGAATTTTGCAGTAATCACAATACTGGCAATCAATAAAAATATCGTAAACAACAGCAAAGCTATCGGCCTATAACCTTTCAATACGGTCCTCAACATGGAGGCATATCCATTTTGCACCCTTGGCCACACGTTGTTTTGAAAAGCACGAATAATGCCTCCCAGTACAAATTTGTTGAGCAAATAAAATAAGAACACGCAAAAAGTGAGGTTTCGCAAAAACATATTATGCCCCAGGTGGGACAACAGCATGATCACTCCAAACACTACCAGCGTTATGATAAATCCTTTATTGAATATTTTCTCTTTGTGATCAGGATCATGTGGTTTCATAAAATCCACTGCAAACACAGGATTAATGATGTATGCCACAAATAATGATGCCAATAAAGTTGTAATCAGGGTGATCGGCAAGCCAAACATAAAGTTACCTATCAACCCTGGCCAGAAAGCCAATGGTATAAACGGAGCCAGGGAAGTGAGCGTCCCGGATAGCACAGGCAAAAAGACTTCACCTGCAGCTAATTTGGCTGCTTTTTTAATCGGCACTTTGCCATTGTCAAATATCCTATGCGTATTTTCGATGACCACGATGGCATCGTCGACTACGATCCCAAGGGCCAGAAGAAAGCCAAACAACACGATCACATTTAAAGTAAAACCATAAGTCGGCATGATCAAAAATGCCACGAACATAGAGAGTGGGACCGACAATGCTACAAACAATGCATTGGTAGTGCCCATAAAAAACATCAATATAAAGGTCACCAGTATAAAACCGATGATGATGGTATTGATCAGCTCTTTTAGTCCTGATCTGGTCTTGATACTCAAGTCACCCGTGATATTTACATTGAGATCAGCCGGGAATGCATTTGCCTTCATATCCTCACAGATGGCTTTGATTTTGTCAGAAGTGGCTATGAGGTTTTCGCCGCTACGTTTGATGATATTGAGTGTGAGTACATTTTTTTTATTGAGCCTGGCATAACTTTCCTGTTCCTTAAATGTATCGCTCACTTCAGCAATATCTTTTAAATAAGTGATGGCACCGGTACCGCCCCGTATTACAATGTCTCCTAACTTCCTCGCATCCCGATATTCCCCCACCACACTGATAGCTCGTTTGACATTGCCCATATCGATCTGACCTCCGGAGATCGTCATGTTCTCCATAGCGACAGCGCTTTCAATGTCTCGCATAGTGATTTTGGCAGCGGTCATTTTATACATATCCACATTGATCTGGATTTCGCGTGTGAGCGCCCCCACCAGGTCCGCACGGGTGATTTCCTTCAGACTTTCTACTCTGTCCTTAATATCATCCGCATAATTTTTAAGCCGGTCCAGATCATAATCTCCTGAGACATGGATATTCATGATCGGGATGCTGGATACATCGATGTCTATGACTGAGGGATCTTGTGGCAGATCACTTGGCAAGTCTGCCCGTGCCCTATCCACGGCATCCTTTACTTTCAGTTTTGCTTCTGCCACATCTACATCAGTGCCAAATTCAGCAACCACCAGGCAAAAATCCTGTAAGGAGCTACTTCTTACTTTTTTGATTCCGGAGATCCCTTTGAGCTGTTTCTCGATTGGCTTGGCTACGAGATTTTCCATATCAGCAGGAGAGGTACCCGGATAAATGGTATTGACAAGTATTTGTGGAAATGCGACTTCCGGAAATTGTTCTTTGGGTAGTCGGATATAAGAAAAAATACCAGCAATGGTAATGATAATGGTCAGAATGTAAATACTGGTTTTATTATCTATGGCCCAACTGCTGGGTTTGAATTCTTTGATAATATCTTTCATGGATTAAAAGGATTGGTCCAGAGGTAGCTCCGGGAGATGAATGGAATGGAGTGAGTGGTCAGATCAATTTTCAATTAGGTTGTAATCTTAATTTTTCACCAGCTACCAGGTCTTGATACCCGAGCGTAATCACCTGCTGATTGGGATTGATGCCAGACTTTATTTCTACCTGATCATTATAATATCTACCTATACTAACAGGTTGTTTCCCTGAAATCCATCCTTCTGTAGTGGAATCTGCTACCATTACAAAGTCGCCTTCGTGGTCTTTTTGCAATAAATTGATCGGAAGTATAAATGCCTTGTCATTGCTGTAATCCAGGATTTTGATGATGGAGATCATATTGGGCAAAACTCCGTTCATGTTAGCAGGTAGTGCTGCTTCAGCTTTAAACGTACGATTGACCTGGTTGATGATTGGGCTTACATAAGTGATTCGAGAATCAAATTCTTTCTGAATATCTGGAAAATAAATTTTGATCGCATTGCCGGGTTTGATCCTGCCGGCATAGGATTCGGGCACCTCAGCGGTAATTTTAAGTTTCGAAAAATTCACCAGACGGGCTATCGGTATACCTGGTGAAATCATCTGTCCGGGTTTGATCATGACTTCATCGATGACACCTGAGATCGGTGCTGTGACTTTTGACATTTGCCATTGCTCTTTGGTGGTAGCTATTCTTTTCTCTATAGATTCTTTATTGTTTTTGGCACCAAGGTATTGGACCTCTGTGCCTAATTTTTGATCCCAAAGAGCTTTTTGTTTATCGTACAGGTTAGTGGCAAAGGCTAGTTGTGTTTCAAGTTCTGCCAGACCTTGTTGGATCAGGGCATCGTCCAGATGAACCAGGGTCTGCCCACGAGTGACACGATCACCTGTTTTGATCAAAATCTGGGTGGCAGTACCAGCCATTTTTGAATTAACAAAAAGATCCTGGTCAGCTGTCACTGCTCCCTGGAGGTCTATATAATTTTTAAAAGTGGATTGTGGAAACGTAGTGACCCCAACGAGTTTGGTTCGCACTGTTTTGCCCGCCGGATTTAACTCGGCTTCAAGAGCATTTGCTTCTTTTTCAAGTGTGGCTATCTGAGTTTTGAGCGTGGTTAATTTTGCTTGCTTGTCCATAGAAGGATCAGCAGCATCTTTTGATTTACAACTTACCATATAGATAATTGATATGGCTAAAACAAGGAGAGAGAATATATTTTTCATGTTGATGGATTTCGTAGATAAAAAAATAGGTTTATGTTTATTCAGCAAGTTTATTTACCAAGCGCTTTGTCCAGGTCAGTTTTGGCGACCAACAGAGCGTATAATGCATTGACATAATTGCCCTGTGCCTGGGATAATGCTGATTCAGCCTGACTGATTTCCAAGCTGGATCCTACACCGCCTTTAAATTTTGCCTGTGCCTGGTCATAGATTTTTTTAGCCAGGTCCATATTGTTTTTGTTGCTTTCGACTGTTTTTTTTGCGTTGGCAAACTGGATTCTGGCATTGCTGACTTCCAGGGTCATGGCTCTTTCAAATTCAGTCATTTGCAGATTGAGCTTGTCCTTTTCGATGGTGGCCCTCTGATACTGTGCTTTTCGGGCAAAACCATCAAATATGGGGACATTCAGTTTAAAACCAGCGATGGCCGTTGGAAACCAAAATGATTTTTTACTAAACAAATTATTGGTCTGCGTACCATATGAAGCATTGGCGAATCCCGATAGATTTGGATAAGCACCCAATTTGATGCTTTTCAACTTGATATCATTAAGTTCCTGTGCCATCTGTATGCTCCGATACTCAGGCCTTTGATCTGCTTTGAAGGCATCAGCGAGGTTAACATTTTCTACCTGTAGCTTTAAGATGAGATCGTCGATGTTCTCAGTGAGCTGTATGGTGTTTTGAAGTGGATAGCCCATTTGCATTTTCAATACATTATAGGTCACCTCCTGCATTTGTCCCATATTATCAGATTGTGTCTGCAAGGTGCTCAGGGAAAGGTCTAATCTATCTACATCGATTTGTTCTATGAATCCCTGATCATAGACAGCCCTGGTATCTCCTGTGATCCTGGTCAGCGTACGGATGTTTTCATCTAAGATAGACTTGCCTTTGAGCGCGATAAGTGCACCGAGATAGGCTTTGGTGACTGTCTCCCGGATGGTGATGTCCGTAACAGAATTTTGCCTTGTGATCAGTTCTTTATATAGTTTCGTCGCTTTTAGTCCAAGTAGAAAAGCAGGATCATATAATATAGTATTCAGTCCGGCACCAAATGAAAAGGAATTAGCTTGTCCAAACTTTGCAGGAAATCCGCCTGATCCTGGAGGGTCTTTTTGATTTTGGGTGATCAGGTTATAGTTGACCAATCTATCATCTACTACCGGGCTTAAGAAGTCCGGAATGACGGTAGATGGTATCGCGAAATAGTGAGAATAATCTACTGAGCCACTGACTTTAGGATATCCTATGGATTTGTACTCTATGAGTTGAGCATCAGCATCGACTAGATTGAGTTGATTGAGTTTGATTTGGCTGCTATTTTTTAAAGCATATTGTACGGATTCTTCCAGGGAAAACGCAGATTGTGCATGAGTCCATGAGCTCGCTAAAGCCAATAGAAAGCAGCTGAATGAAGACACTGTTTTGTATAGTTTCATATGGTCGTATTGTCGAGTTTGTTGAAGTGTTTGAGGCAAAGCTCCCAACCTTCAGGAGTGGTTATCCCCTTAAGATGGTAGAGTATAGTTTCTTTGAATATTTTTTCTATCGTAAATATATTGGAAGGAAACAGGTCCTGATCTACAATAGAACTACTCAGGGTGACATAGTGCCTCGCTATCACATCGATGGGTAAGTCGGTGCGATAATAACCTTGTTCGATACCACTCTTTAGATTTTGTTGAATGACACTGAGGATGTGTTCGTTATTAAGTTTTTCCAGCTTTTTCCAGGTATCCCAATAGTATTTTTTCATCTCAAAAACAATATTGGGAGAGACTAATTTGAGCATTTGTATTACATATCGCGCAATCAGGATCATTTCTTCGACTGCATTTTCAGACTGAGCTTTGATCTGGCTAATGGCTTTTTTTTCCTCCTTGATATGGAGTAAAGTCATCTGTTCTATTAGCATAGCTTTGCTTGGAATCTGCTCGTACAAGGTCTTTTTAGAAATACCCATGCCTTTGGCCAGATCGTCCATAGTGACGGACTTTATCCCACATCGTATGAAGAGGCTTTTGGCCCTTAATATAATCTCTGAAGACAGGTTCATAAAAAAATCGCGGGGGCAAAAGTAAACTTTTATTCCGTTGGAAACTATTGAAGTTTAAAAAGTTTCCAAAGATTCGACGAAGGTGGATTTTATCCGGATAAATATCAATAGAAACAGGCTGGAATTATAGGTATTGGCATTAACTTGTTGAAATCTATGGCAGATCATCCAGCGCTGATGCATTTCCAATCGATTGAGTAAGAAATACCGAGATTAATTCTATTGATTTTATTGCCGGATTTCTACTGCATATTAGATTGATTGGTATACATTTGCATCCAAAAATACATTTTAATGAAAAAATTAGCTTTTCTTGCCACTCTTTTAATACTTGGACTTTCATTTACTTCCTGTGAGGGTAAAAAAGGTGATGATTCGTCCGATAAAGCTGCTGCAACAGCACCAGCAGCTCCTGCAGCTAATGATGCAGTCGCGTCTGCTGAGGCTCCAATCAATCTGGAAGGCAAAAAAACCTTTGAAACCTATTGTATCCTATGTCATGGAGCGGATGGCAAGCTGGGACTCAACGGATCTAAGGATCTGTCCATCTCGACCATTTCACTGGAAGAGCGCATCACGCAAGTGACTAATGGCAAAGGACTTATGACTCCATTCAAAGAGATTTTGACTGAAGCGGAGATCAAAGCGGTTGCTGAATATACCTTGTCCTTAAAAAAATAACATGGCTGGTGAAACCTATCATGTCATAGGTTTACTGTCAGGGTCTTCTCTGGATGGTGCAGATATTGCCTTGCTAAGATTTGAGGTAGACAGACATGATCCGAAGTTACTTTTAGATTGGAGCATAGTCGATGCAGTGACCGTACCATATGATGGATCCTGGTCTCAGCGACTAAAAAATCTTCCTACTGGATCGGCCAGAGAATTGGTAATAGCAGATACCTCTCTGGGACATTATTACGGGGATTTGATCAATACTTTTGTCAAAGAGATTGCTCCTTCCCAAAAAATAGATTTGATTGCATCACATGGACATACCATTTTCCATTTTCCGGATCTAAAGACTACTACTCAAATCGGTGACGGAGCTGCCATATTGAGTAAGACAGGTATAGATA
This sequence comes from Saprospiraceae bacterium, assembly GCA_016709995.1. Taxonomy (NCBI): domain Bacteria; kingdom Pseudomonadati; phylum Bacteroidota; class Saprospiria; order Saprospirales; family Saprospiraceae; species Saprospiraceae bacterium. Next base: position 3,143,941 of record JADJLQ010000001.1, on the reverse strand, counting down.
CTGTCACTCAATTGCGCAGTGTAGATGTGGCATTTGGGGGACAAGGTGCGCCGCTTGCTCCATTAGGCGATCAGTTTCTATTCCCGGGGTATACGTATTACTTGAATCTTGGAGGCATCGCCAATATCACTACCCATATTGAAAAAGAAATCATTGCTTTCGATATCTGTACTTGCAATCAGATCTTTAATGGTCTGGCTGCTTTGGTTGGAAAGGCGTATGACCACAATGGTGAAATGGCATCCAGGGGTCAAGTCAATCAGAGTTTATTGACTTTATTGCAATCGGATGAATATCATGCACTGCCCTATCCTAAATCTTTGGATAATACCTGGTCGCAGACTCATCAGGTGATTCCTGCTATCGAGTTTGAGGATTCTATAGAAAATAAATTGTGCACCGGCGTAGAATTCGTGGCAATAGAACTCTCCAAAGCATGCTCTCTATTAAAAGCTCGTCAGCCTCCAAAGTCTCGCAGTATTTATGTGACCGGAGGTGGCGCTTTGAATCAATATTTGATCTCCAGGATGAAATATCATTGTGCAGATCTAGAGTTTGTGCTGCCTTCTAAACAGCTCATAGAATATAAAGAGGTGAGTTTTATTGCCTTGGCAGGGCTCTGGAGAATACTGGGTATGCCCAACCTTTATGCCTCTGTGACCGGCGCCCCGATAGATACTGTCAATGGGGCCATGTACTCCAATCATCCTCAGACTTATCCCTAATGAGTCTCAACATATTTGTCACCGGAGGCACCGGTTTCGTCGGCTACTACATCGTCAGGAGACTACTGAGTGCCGGACATCAAATCACCGTATTGGCAAGAAAAGAAAATATTAAAGCCAGGGAATTACAAACGATCGATCCGGGTGTACGAGTGGTCTATGGAGATATCTCAGACTTTGATCTTTTGACAGAGATCTGCCTGGGTCAGGATGTCATCGTTCATGCAGCAGCTATAGTTTCATTTGACCCCTCTATCAAAAAACATATTTTGCAGACCAATGTGGACGGGACCATCCATCTGGTTAATGCCGCCCTGGCCGCTTCAGTCAAAAAATTTATTTACATCAGCTCTATATCCACCTTAAGTCATTCTATAGACGATCATCATTATAAGGAGACCATACCGTGGAATCCCAAAATAAACCACTCGGTGTATGCACTCTCCAAACATGCTGCTGAGATGGAAGTTTGGCGGGGATCTGCCGAAGGTCTGGAAGTAGGCATCTTAAACCCATCAGTGGTGTTGGGTAGATGGGATTCAACACATCACTCCATGCAGCTGTTTGAAAAAATGAAAAAAAGTATTGCCTTCTACCCTTCCGGGAGTACTGGTTGGGTGGATGTACGTGATGTGGCTGAGTCAGTTCATTTGTATTTGGAAAAATGCCTGGTGAACGAGCAGATCATCATCAATGGACACAATGTATCTTATAGGGAGGTGATGAATAAGATAGCAAAAGCTTTTGGGAAAAAGTCGCCGAGGTATGCACTTTCCAAAAGGGTAGCCTCCGTGATGGGTGGCTTCTATACCTTGTTTAGTAGATGGCCTGGAAATAAAGGATGGTTAAGCTCCGGCATCATTAATTCTTTATATACTCCGCATTTCTTTGACCATTCAAAATCCGATAAGCTCCTGGGGATTCAGTATCATGAGTTAGATGAAACCATTGACTGGGTCATTCAATCAAAGTATTGATTACTTCACTTCGGCGATCATCATACCGTATGCACTTATTTTGAACCATTCCTGGTCAGGCCCAATCACCATCGCCTCTCCTCCCCAATGATCAAATAAGACTTCGCCTTCTTCTGCATGTTCTTTAAAAATATACCAGCTCAGATACAAGGCATGTGCACTAAAATTGAACAAACAAAAGATTTTTTGATCTTGCTCATACCTTAAGAAGGCAGATAAATGAATATTTTCGTTTGGTAGCCAGATTATATTATTGAGGTCAGCAAAAGAGGTAAATTTTTGCCTGATGGATAATAAATGTCTTGTACCATAATAGAGATTGGATTCGATGGTACCGATCTTATGGATTCGATCATTTTTTAACCAATCAATCACTGGTCTATGCATCCATCGGTTATCGTAAGACTTTGACAGATCAGCGAGATAACCATAATCATTAGTATAACCTACCTCGTCTCCGTAAAACAACATGGGCAGACCGCCTATAAAAAAGCTATGGGCTTGCATCAGCAGGATTTTGTCTATAGACCTTTGAATGGCTATGGTGTCATTGGCATCAAATGCTTTCTCCAGGCCACAGAGGGAAGCGAGTGTACCACTTATGCGAGCATCATTGGTACGGGGATTGACAGAAAACAAGGCTCCTGCTGCAGGTGAATCCGCATATGACCCAGCATAATACTCTTGTAAGAACTTTCGATGCAGATATGGATCAAAACCTGACTTGCTGATGTCCTCATCTGAAAAACCGAGTCCAATATCATCGTGACATCGGGTATAAGAAATCCAGGAAGCACCCAGGGGTTTGGAGGACAATTGCAACTGGGCATTGCGCATGATCTGCGTTTTGCCCGTCGCCAAAGCATCCCACTGCAAAGCCATCAAAGTCGCATTGTAGGCAAAATCACATTCCCGGGCCGAATAAGCACCCTCTCCAAAATACTTCATGATTTCCTTAGGCGCTACAATAGCTTCTCCCAGCAAGGTCATGCCCGGAGTGGCGATCTGTACACAGTGCTTTATCAGTCGGAGTATCTCATGTGCCTGAGGCAGATTTTGACAGTTGGTGCCGATTTCTTTCCAGATAAATGCCGGCGCGTCTATACGTAGTATATCTACTCCAAGGTTGGCATAGTATAGTATATGATCAAGCATTTCTACCAATACCCTGGGATTTTTAAAATTAAGGTCCCATTGATAACTGTGAAATACAGTCATCACCCATTGATTGCACTCTTTTATATAGGTAAAACTGCCGGGAGAACTCTCCGGAAAAATTTCCGGCATCGTCTGATCCATCTTATCGGGAATCGTTCTATCCTCATACATGTAATAATATTCCTGATACTTCGATTCGCCCTTTTTGGCCTTTAGAGCCCACTCGTGATGGTGAGAAGTATGATTAAGCACTATATCCAACATGAGGTACATACCTCTTTTATTCATCTCCTCAATTAATAACTCCAGGTCTGCAGATGTTCCAAACCGGGGATCAACTTTTCTAAAATCAGATACAGCATAACCTCCATCACTTTCAGCAGGCGGACTCTGGAATATTGGCATCAGGTGCAACACATTGATGCCAAGGTGCTGTAGGTAGTCCAGCTTGCTGCATATACCTTTAATATCCTTGTTAAAACGATCTACGTAAAGGCTTATCCCTGCTAGGTTATTAGAAAGGTGCCATCCCTTGGATTGGGCTTTGAGTTTGTCCTTTTTATTCAATGCAGCCGCTCTGGAAGAAAATGCCTTAGATATACTTTGATACAACAGATGCCAACACGCTGTTTGGTATGGATGATCATTATACAAAGTATCATAAATCTGCCTGATCTCTATCTGGTGGGAAGCCCACACGTATTCAATATCTACAATAGTATTATCGCCTCGATACAAGGTAGTATTTGGGTCTGTCAACTCTGCGGCGCCTGGCTCAATCATTTATTAAAAAAATCAAAATCTGAAAATGAAAAGCTAAGCTTACTGATCACACATTATCTAAGAAAGGAGCTCAAAATTAATATTAATTCCCAGTTTGTCAGACCCCATTTTATTTCAACCAAATCAAACAATGAAAAAAACAAGATTCTAATATATCTTGTGGTATGAAGATAGATCTTGAGGAGCTCGTCCAAGCGCAAGTGATTGACCAGGAAGCTGCTACCAGGATTACTGACTATTATCAAGCTACCCGTAAAGCTGACCAAAAAAATCATCTCATCAGGTTGGTCTCCATCATCGGTGTGACTATGGTAGGTCTGGGCCTCTTATTGATTGTAGCTTATAACTGGGATCAGATGCCAAAGTCAATAAAACTTTTATTTGCCATACTGCCATTGGCCGGAGCACAAACCAGCGGACTCTTCACTTTAACTAAAAAGAGTACGAGTATTACATGGAAGGAGGTTTCTTCATTGGCCATTCTGTTTGGAGTGGGTATTGCATTGGCTTTGATCACCCAGATCTACCAATTGGACTATGCTCTATCAGTGTATTTGAAATGGTGGATCTTACTTAGTTTGCCGCTGATCTATGTGTTTGATTCGTCTGTGACTTCTTGTGCCATATGGATTGGCATAGCCTGGTATTTGAGTGATAGCCGGTGGACGGACGGTTCATATCATTTGGGTCTGACTCTTGGGATTATTTTAGTCGCAGCGGTCCCTTATGCCTGGAGGTTGATAAAAAAACAAACACCCTATGCCTGGACCTGGCACCACTGGTTAGTTCCTTTGGTATTGATACAGTTTCTTTTCACACTCAATCCTCTGGTATGCAATAAATTGACTTTGATCCACCTGGTCATTTTAATCATGATCTATGATTCGATCAGTGAGACTTTATTTAACGGTTCATTGACCTTGAGCCATGGATATAAGGTGATTTCATTTGTTGGGCTGACTATCATGGGTTTTATGATGTCATTTAAGTTTTTTTGGTTAGGAACGGAGATTACACGGTGGCGTAGTTGCGCAGCCACTACTCATTGGATCATACCGGCTGTATTTGCAGTATTATTGATTGCTGTCTTAGTTTATAAATGGAGTCTTAGAAAAGATATCAAAAGCCATCTCATACCAGGCATCAGCATCTTATTGGTTTTACTGATAGCATCTGCAGAATGGCTTGGGTCCGGCGGACGCATAATTGCCAATCTTTTATTGCTCTCTGGAGCGGGTTATATGATGTACAGAGGGATATTAACCGAACGATTAGCGACACTCAACTTAGGCGTCATCTTATTGGCTATCTGGGTTATCTGCCGATTTTTTGAGTCTGATATTTCCTTCGTCTGGCGCGGGATCATTTTTATTGCACTTGGTCTGTTGTGTTTCTTGTTAAACTTTTCATTGATAAGAAAAAAGAAGTCATGAATGTAAAAAACTGGCCCCTGATATTATTTGTCCTTGGCAGCATATTCCAATGGTATATCCTATCCGGTTGGATCTCAAGATCTGAACAAGTAATCAGCAAAGGCATCTATGCCAAAATACCTTGCAGGCAAGTCGACCCCATCGATCCATTTAGGGGAGCCTATCTAACAGTCAATCCAGACCCGGCTGTTTTTGAGTTCGATGATAGCCTTCAATACATGCAGGGACAAGAGATCTGGGTCAACTACTCTTGTTATACAGATGATGTGTGTTCTTATTACTCTATACAGCAGATCGATCAAAGTCCCGAGATGCCGGTACATCTCCGATGTAAGATATCCTCCGTCTATCCTTATCGCAAAGATGATGCAAGTCATAGCTCGTTCACCGGAACTATCGAATATCCTATCTCGAGATTTTATTTTAATGAAAAATTGTCTGATGATATCACCGACAGATATAATAAAGCTCTGCGGGATACTACTCAAAAGGTCCTGGCAGGCATCTATGTGACAGAAGATGGCCGTGCGATCTTAGAAGGTATATGGCTTGGCGATACCCGATTGACTCAAGCTCAATAGTTTACCCTTCGAATAATTTTGCGATTCCAAAGGCTGCAGCGGCTGCCAAAGCTCCAATAGACATGACTTTTAAAGCTCCAAGCCACGGATTGACACCGGTGATCTTGCTCTTGACATAACCAAATACAAACAAACAGATCAAGGTGGCTACTACAGAATATTTTAAAGCTGTAATAGAATCGTCTATAAAAAAATAAGGGCTGAGTGGAATGATGCCCCCGGCGATATAAGCGAGTCCTATATTCAACGCACTTTTGGTAGCTCTTCTTGGGTCTGGTGCTTCAAGATCGAGCTCATATTTCATCATAAAATCTACCCATCGATCCGGATTTTGAGATATTTCTTCGGTTGCCCTGTTTTGTAACTCTTCGCTCAGTCCCAGGTGAGCAAAAAACTCTTTAGTCTCTTCTATTTCCCTTTGACGCAGATGTTCGATCTCATAATATTCTCTTTTACGTTCACTTTGGTAGTGTTCTTGTTCTGTTTTGCCCGCCAGGTAGCCACCCAGCCCCATAGCGATAGAGCCAGCCGCAATCTCTGCTATACCAGCTATCAGGATGATACTACTGGTGTCTACCGCTCCACTAAGCCCCGCTGCCAGTGCAAATGGAACAGTCAAACCATCACTCATCCCGATTACTACATCAGACAATGCCTGAGAGCTTTTGAGATGTGATTCGACATGAAAGTCATGATGTAGATGAGTATCCATTGAGTAAAGATATTACAATTGGATATGACTTAAGCAAGGCACGGTCAATCTTTTAATCGACTATATTTGCAGAATGTTATTCTTTACAAAAATATTTTACTTCATAAGGATACGATCATAAGCAATAGATATATGGCAATTAAAAAAATTTCGCATCTAAGGAACTCGTATGAAAAAGGTGCCCTTCTGGAAAAAGATGTTTCTGAAGATCCATTTGTACAATTTAAAAAATGGTTTAATCTGCACCTCAAATCAGATGTGGTGGAGCCTACCGCCATGACTTTGGCCACTGCTTCCAAAACTGGCAGACCTTCAGCACGGACAGTCCTGCTCAAAGGATTTGATCTGAAGGATGGGTTTATGTTTTTTACCAACTACCAAAGTAAAAAGGGGACGGATCTCAAGGAAAACCCTTATGCTTCTTTATTGTTTTATTGGGCCTCGACAGAACGGCAGATCAGGATTGAGGGGAAGGTAAAAAAGGTAAGTAGGGATATTTCTGCCAAATATTTCCAGTCAAGACCACTTCCATCACAATTGGGTGCCTGGTCTTCTGAACAAAGCAAAGTCATCCCGAATCGGGCATTTTTGGAGCAGGTCAAAGCAGGCATGGAGTCATATTTTAAAAATAGCAAAACGCTACCCTTACCTCCTTTTTGGGGCGGGTATATGTTAGTGCCCACTTATTTTGAGTTTTGGCAGGGTCGCCAGGATCGCCTGCATGATAGGATCTCTTATAGACTGCATCGCAAAAAATGGATCATGGAGCGACTGGCACCTTAATCACAGACTTAATACCCCAATTAACTACAATGTTTAAAAAAATTTCTGACTTTTTTTACTCAATTTCGACAGGTAGGGCTGTACTTGTCCTGTTTGTAATCTATCTATTATTCAATGCAGTTATATTGCCGTATTGCTCCGAGCGCATCGATCCGGGAGGTACCGTCAAAGTACTTGACCTGGCCTTTGGCTATCATACTCAGGAAGCAAAGCAAGTGCTGGAGGCATTTGGTGAAGAAGGCAGAAAAACCTATTTCTTCGTCGACAGTGTCATCGACATTGCTTATCCTATCATCTATACCTTATTTAATATCCTGCTATTTGGTTTTTTTCTCAGACAGTTTTTTCCAAAAGGGACTAAATACCAATGGATCAATCTTGTACCATTGATCACCATGTTATTTGACTTTGGCGAAAATATCCATATCCTCAGATTAATTCGTCAATATCCTGATCTGCATAGCAGTACGGTCCTGATGGCATCCGTATTGGGTATGATCAAATGGATCCTGGGCATAAGCATTATGCTGTTTAGTGTGTTGTTGTTTATTGCCTGGATGATTAAAAAATATATTCAGCGAAAGACCATATCCTGAGAAATGCTGACATTAATCCCTAATCTAGTCTAATGACCTAGCCCTTTTTTACCTAGGAAAGCCGGTTTTTTGAAGACCTGGTATCAACCGTAAAGCATTTTTATAGTACACTTTTTGCAGCACTTCATCAGACAGATCCAATCCGTACATCCTCCAGAAGGCATGATATCTTTTGTGATAAGGAAAATATTCATCTGCGGTCTCAAGCACTCTAAAATAAGTAGGGAATTCACTGACCACATAAGAATCCTTGCCAAATAAGATCCGATCCTGATATTTGGTGAAAAACGCTTTGGCTTGTCGGGGTTGACGCCCTAGTTCAGCAATCACTGCCCCAATCTCAACATACATATTGGGTTTATCCTCCAGCAGTTCTGCGAGTTTATCCAGATTATTGGGATACCAGCCCATGTGGGCTACGATGAAAGTCGTGTTTTTATGCTTTTTGACTATGTTCATTTGCTCCGTCATGATTTGTTCCCAACTAGCTTCAAAACCTACTCTGGAACGGCCTCCACGGGTTTTGAGCTCGAGCCATCTCTCATTGGTCTCATCTGCAGGCTGCCAGAATGGAGCAGGATCACCGGAGTGTATCAAGATCGGGATCCCCAGACGACCGCATGCATCCCAAACCGGGGCTATACGAGGATCATCTATTTTGATGCGTTTGCCTTGACTATCTTTGTCATCCATGCCCTGGCTTTTATAGATCTTAAGTCCTTTAGCACCATTTTTTACATCATTTTCCAGCGCCTTTACTGTGTTTTCAGCCCAATCAGCATCATCGATACTCCTGATATTGATATTGGCGAATACTACGAATCTGCCTGGCAGATATCGGTTGGCACTGTCCACCATATTTTTTAAATTTTCACCTGTGCCCCCACTTAGATTGACAATGATCTGCATATTCATTTCTGTCATTTCTTTTCCCAATTTTTGGAGATATGCTTTGTCTACCCCTCTGAAGTGGTGGCTATGGACATCTATAAAAGGCATCTTGGCTTTGGTGAGCATATGTTCGGGGACGACCAAAGTAGATGGGGGATCATATTTTTCAAAATCCATGATTTTGTCTGCATTGGATTGAGCCTGGCATAACGAAACCATCAAGACCAAACTAAAGATGGAAAAGTTTGTATTTAACATTATCTAGATTTGTTGTTTAATTTGCTGCTAATATAGGGATTAAACTTTATGCATTCTGAACTACAGAAAATGATACTGGCAGAACACAGTCGGGCTCAAATGGAGCGTATCGTCCGTTGGGTGGGAATGGATGACAAAAAATTGAAGATGTTGATTGAGTTGTTTATGAGTGAAGAGAAGGTCATCAGTCAACGAGCAGGATACCCTTTGTCGGCTATTGGAGAATATTATCCTCAAAGGCTTTCGCCCTATCTGGCTAAATTAATCTATTATGCGCGCACCCCCAATAAACATGACGCTGTCTATCGAAGTATTGCCAGAATATTAGATTACGCTTTAATTCCAAGCCGGCTGCATGGTAAAGCTATGGAACTTTGCTTTGATTGGTTGATGGATACTCATCAAAAAGTCGCTGTGAAGGCATTTGCTCTATCGGTTTTAGGGGATCTGCTAGACCTTTATCCGGAGATCGGGTCAGAGCTCAAAATAATAATTGAAGACCAAATCATCCACCAAACTCCGGCATTTAAATCAAGAGCAAAAAAAATACTGAAAAAACTGGCTTAGACGCTGCTTTCAGCATAATGGAATACCTTTGCATTCCTTTAAATCATTTTTTCTAAAAATATGCACAGCATCTCCACACTCATCAGACAACGAAGAGCTATTTTCCCAAAATCCTATCTTGATAAAGAAATATCAGCAGAGCTAATCACCGAAATACTGGAGAATGCGCACTGGGCTCCCACCCACAAACGCACTGAGCCCTGGCGATTTAAAATATTTCACTCCCTTAAGTCCAGGCAAAATCTTGCAGACTTTATAGCCGATGATTACAAGCAACATACTAATCCTGATCTGTTTTCAGAGGTAAAACAAAATGAAATCTCTGGAAAGCCGCTCCAATCTGCTTGCACCATCGCCATCTGCATGCAGCGTGATCCTGCACAATCCTTGCCGGAATGGGAAGAAATAGCCGCAGTGGCTTGTGCAGTACAAAATATGTGGCTCACTTGCACTGCTTATGATATAGGATCTTATTGGGCCTCTCCGGGATTTATTAATAGGATGGGCTCCTATTTGGACCTGGCAGATGGGGAGAAATGTCTTGGATTGTTTTATATGGGGCATATCGATCCCTCACTTCAGATTCCAGGATTGAGAAGTCCATTAGCCGATAAATTGAGATTTATGAAATGATCATTTTGTGATCACGGTAAATCATTCTATTTTCGCACTTTCAAATTTTTAATAGTTTAGAATTAACTTATTATGGCACAAACAATTATGTATATTATCCCCTTGCTTGGAATCGTGGGATTGTTATTCACTTATTTTAAAAGCAATTGGGTAGAAAAACAAGATGCCGGCACAGAAAAAATGCAAATTATAGCCAAAGCTATCTCAGAAGGGGCTATGGCTTTCTTAAAAGCTGAATACAAAATCTTAGTATGGTTTGTACTTGCGGTAGCCATCTTGATGGCGTTAGGGGGTTCTGGCAATACGGGGTCGTCCTGGATCGCTGGCCTGTCGTTTGTCATTGGTGCATTTTGTTCAGTATTAGCTGGTTATATAGGTATGAAAGTTGCCACTAAATCCAATGTAAGGACTACAGCAGCAGCTCGAACGAGCCTGAATAAAGCTTTAGAAGTGGCTTTTTCAGGTGGATCCGTCATGGGGATGGGTGTTGTCGGATTAGGCGTGTTGGGGCTTGGTTCACTCTTTCTGATATACAATAATATGGGATGGGACATCAATAAAGTGATCACTGTCATTACAGGATTTTCATTTGGTGCTTCTTCTATAGCCTTGTTTGCCAGAGTAGGCGGAGGTATTTATACTAAAGCTGCTGATGTGGGAGCTGACTTGGTAGGTAAAGTAGAAGCAGGCATCCCGGAGGATCACCCATTAAATCCGGCGACTATCGCTGATAACGTAGGAGATAATGTAGGTGATGTGGCTGGTATGGGAGCAGACTTGTTTGAATCTTACGTGGGATCTATCATCGGTACAATGGTACTTGGAGCTACCTATATTGGTATCGCTGGTTACGAAAGTAGCAATGAATTTAATGGCTTGAATGCAGTATTATTGCCATTAGTATTGTCCGGTGTGGGTATATTGACTTCAATCCTCGGTACTTTCTTCGTCAAAACCAAAGAAGGTGGTGATCCTCAAAAAGCTTTAAACTTAGGGGTGAACCTGTCGAGTGTGATCATGTTAGGCCTCACCCTGGTTATTACGCAATGGATGTTGCCAAGCGCCTGGGAATTTCAAGGTTTGCATTATACCAATTGGGGCGTATTCTGGGCCGTTTGTATTGGATTAGTTTCAGGAGTTGCTATTGGTTATGTTACTGAATATTATACTGGTACCGGAGGCAAACCGGTACGATCTATCGTCAATCAAAGTATGACGGGTACTGCCACCAATATTATTGCTGGTTTGGGTGTAGGGATGCAATCCACTGCTATTCCTACCATCATATTAGCTGCAGCTATCATGGGATCCTATCATTTTGCTGGGTTATATGGTATAGCGATCGCCGCTGTCGGGATGCTTTCAAATACAGGTATCCAATTGGCAGTAGATGCCTACGGGCCTGTGGCTGACAATGCAGGGGGTATAGCAGAAATGGCAGAACTCCCTAAAGAGGTGCGTCAACGTACAGACACCCTTGATGCGGTAGGCAACACTACAGCCGCTATCGGAAAAGGATTCGCCATCGCTTCTGCAGCTTTGACTGCCCTGGCTTTGTTCGCAGCTTTTATGAGCAGTGCCAAGATGAATAGTATCGATATTTCTAAACCTATGGTAATGTCCGGTTTGTTATTAGGAGCCATGCTTCCATTTTTATTTTCATCCATGGCCATGAATGCGGTAGGTAAAGCTGCAATGGAAATGATACAGGAGGTACGCAGACAGTTTAGTGAAATACCTGCACTTAAAGCAGCACTTGCTGTAATGAAGAAAAATGATGGAGTGGAGCATGATGATTGGTCAGCTGCAGACAAACATGTTTTTGAAGAGGCCAATGGTAAAGCGGAGTATGCCAAATGTGTAGAGATATCCACTAAGGCAGCTGTCAGACAAATGATGCTTCCGGGTCTGCTTGCAGTAGCGTCTCCTATATTTATTGGGTTTGTGTTTGGCAAAGAAATGTTGGGTGGATTACTGGCCGGAGTAACAGTGACAGGAGTGCTTATGGCTATTTTTCAATCTAATGCCGGAGGAGCCTGGGACAATGCAAAAAAGCTATTTGAGGGTGGAGTCGAAATTCAGGGTAAGACTTATTATAAAGGGTCTGATCCACACAAGGCCGCTGTAGTCGGTGATACGGTCGGCGATCCATTTAAAGATACTTCAGGTCCTTCCTTAAATATCTTATTGAAATTGATCTCGGTGATTGCTTTGGTAATTGCCCCATTCTTGTAGTATTTACAAAATATTCATTCTTACAATAATTGGGGGTTGGTGAAAATCGACCCCTTTTTTTATTTTATGATAATCTGTCGACATAGTATATTCATGTACACCCAAGTCCTTCAGGGATGAATAAAGGCATTGAAAATCTGCCTAAGAAAGCAAGGCCTTGAATGGTATTAATCTTAGACGAATGAATGACCCTTCCGTCAGAGAAAATTGATATTGATCGAAGTAATTTTTTTTAAGCAGACTTAATAGATTCCAAAAAGTGGTATTTATGCTAAATCAAAACTTCAATTTTTTGATTCTCTGATAATCAGTCTTCATCGCAGCCATAGACCCGGTACGATAAGCCTCTTGTTCAACGAGAAAATAATCAGCACCAATTTTTTTAGTCTCTTTAAATATTTTGTTGAAGTCGATACTACCATCACCGATCTCTATACTTTCTCTTTTGTCAGACTTAGCCATATCCTTGACATGATACAGTGCAAATCGTCCAGGGTGCTGCTTGATGAAGGCAATCGGGTCTACATTGGCAAAAACCACCCAATACAGATCTAATTCAAATTTGACCAGGTTGGGATCGGTATTGTTCATGAAGATGCTCATCATATTAGTGTCACCGATGGGATCAAACTCAAAATTATGATTGTGATAGCCAAATTGAAGCCCTCGATTTTTGGATTCAGCTCCAGCTTTATTAAATAGCTCAGCTATCCGCATGGCATTGTCTTTGTCGTTTCTGAAAGCAGGCTGCAAAAATGGCCACACAAAAAACTTCTGACCCATGTACACAGCATCATCCATGGCCTTAAGATAATCCGCCGGAAGCATCTTGTTTTTAAAATACATGACGAGATCACCTGCTACGTGACTGCTGGGTATCTTCATGCCTTCACTGTCTGCCAGTGTTTTGACCTCTTTAGGGCTGAGGCCATAAAATTTGCCTTCATTGTATCCTGCCAGCTCAATATTTTTATATCCTGCTGCAGCGATGGCTTGGAGAGATCCAGTAGCATCCTTCTGCATAAAATCACGGATTGTATATATCTGGATGCCGATATTTTTTTTCCTGGCTGACTCTAGCTCAAGATTGCCGATAAATGGAGCTGTTGCTGCGAGTGTGATGCCATTTTTTACGAAGTTGCGCCTATTCATTTGAGTATTGATTTAAAAATGAAAGACTAAGATATACGAATTCCGGCAATCACCGCAATCGATTGCTAAAAGGTGCAATTGAACAGATATTTTTATACAAAAAAAGCCTTGCGAGTGTCCTCACAAGGCCAAAATGAATATGAATAAAAAAACCTTAAATGTCCCTTATAGATTGTGTTGAAAAAGGCTGTTCACATATGGTGTCCCTAAAAATATTATATCACGATGACGCTGTTTTGTTCAGCACCATAACCATTGTATTCAAGTCGATCAGCATTAGATTCGTTTTCCCAAAGTTTGCCATCTATATTGTATCTGAACTGATATTCAGAAGCAGTAGGAAGATCAACAGTCTTTGTAAAAGAACCATCTTTCAATTTCTTCATCGAAGTCTCTTTTGAAGGTTTCCAATTATTAAAAGAGCCTAACAATTCAACTTTTTTAGCTTTAAGAACCTTCTCAGATTCAAGTTTAAAGGTGACTTTACAGACTTCGTTAGATTTTAAATACTTTTTAGAAATAGCCATAGGAAAATATTAATTTGATTTCAGCCACAAAAATACATGCAATCACAATAAAGATTGGTAAATGACATGTTAACGAATCATAAAGTATGTATGAATAAATCTTCCTCTTTTGTCTTCGTTATAAAATGAATGGAGTACTATAACCGATTGACAAAGAATTAATTAATCTATGCCATCCTAGTTATTTCCAAATACAAGCCGAAAACGTTAAAATATTACAAGAAGAATCTGGTCCAGGAAAAAAATCTAAAAAACCGATTCAGCGATTTTGCGGGTGGTATCACTATCTCCCATCGTGTAAAAATGCAAGGAAGGCACTTTGGCAGCTTTTAATTCCTTGCACTGAGCGATGCCCCATTCTATCCCTACTTGTTTGACAGCTTCAGAAGATTTTGCTTTAGTGATGGCTTTTACCAGGTCCTCTGGCAAGTGAATAAAAAATGAGGCCGGAAGCGAAGTGAGCTGACTTTTACGGGTCAATGGTTTTAATCCCGGCACGATGGGTACTTGAATATCATTTGCCCTGCACAATGCCACAAACTCAAAATACTTCTGATTGTCAAAAAACATTTGAGTGACGATGTATTCTCCACCAGCATTTATTTTTTCTTTGAGATATTGAATATCCGTTTCAAGAGTAGGAGCTTCAAAATGTTTTTCAGGATAACCTGCGATACCTATACAAAAGTTGGATTTGGCACCCTCGACAATGTCTTTATCCAGATAATTACCATTGTTCATTTCTTTGATCTGCCGGATAAGGTCTATTGCATAATGATGTCCTCCTGGTTCTGAAACAAAATTTTCTTCAAATTTTCTAGCATCGCCCCTCAGAGCTAAAACATTATTGATTTTGGCATAAGCCATATCGATCAATGCATCTTCAGTTTCTTCCTTGGTAAATCCTCCACAAAGCAGATGAGGCACCGTATCTACACCATATCGGTTTTGTATAGCCTGTGAGATCACTACCGTACCTGGTCTTTTCCTCATGGATATTTTTTCAGGCTGACCAGCATGGTTATTGCGATACACAAAATCCTCACGATGATAAGTCACATCTACAAAGGGTGGTCTGAACTCCATCAATGGATCCAGGATATTAAATATAGAGTCTATGCTCCCACCTTTGAGGGGTGGTAGGATTTCAAATGATATCAAAGTATCGCCATTGGCGCGAGCAAAGTAATCCGTTACTTTCATTTTTAGTTTCAAAAAAATAAGGTGCAAATATAGAGCTTCAGTATTTGGTATTTTTTATTAACTTCAGGGCCTTAAACCTTTAAATGTATTAATATGAATAGTAAAGTAATTATTGCCGCCTTAATTGGTGGTATCGTCGCCTTTCTTTTAGGATGGCTTCTCTACGGAGTGTTGCTAATGGATTTTATGGCCTCCAATGCGGGCTCTGCAACCGGGGTCATGAAGACTGATCCTCAAGCAAGTGATTTTATATTTGTTTTTTTGGGAAATGTAGGCTATGCCTTGTTGTTGGCTTATATTTTTGATCAATGGGCCAATATCAAGACGCTTGCCACCGGAGCAAAAGCAGGCGCTCTTATTGGTTTATTAATAGGTATTTCCTATGATTTTCTCAACTATGGAATGACCAATTTGATGAATATGACAGGGGCAGTTGCCGACATCCTGATGTCTGCAGTGATGGGTGCTGTGACCGGAGCTGTGGTGGCCTGGTGGTTAGGCAGAGGGACAGCTACCAACTGATTATTTACTCAAAAGAGATATTTTTACTAAACAGATTTAGGTTTACCCTATAGCGTTTAAGGTAAACCTAAGTCTCATATTGGTGGTATTTGTCAAAAAACTTCTTAGCTTGATTTTCAATTTGACATTAAATTTTTCCTGAGAGGTGATGTTACGGGTATCTACCAGAGTGGGAAATAGTTGAAGAATGTTGGCCGATGAATACGGTACTTCTTCAAGATATCCTATTTCGACTTCGTTTTGAAATCCAACCTTACTCATCAAGAGGGAGATTTTTTCAATTCTGCTGAAATCAAATTGATTGAATTCATCAGACAACCTGATGGCACCGGGTTTGATGGCAGTGATCGCAGCGGTATCGACCTGAAAAGTGTTTAATAAAGCTTTGTAATTGGTAGGCAGTTCCCTTAACACAAACGAATAAGTCTCCAGGGTATTGAGTCCTCCGGGTACGACTATAAATTGGTCATATTCAAATTTAAACAGGATCTCATCCTGGTTTTTGGTACATGCAAAACTGGATATTGTTATTAAAAAAAGCCCAAGTAGCCGGTTTCGCAGGATCAATGATATCATGTATTGACCCAATAACGTATTATTTGATGACTTTCATTTGCTTCGCATCCCATTTTATGATTTTGTTTTTAAAATAACTTTCGTTTGCGGCAAGACAGGGCGCAGCAGCGCGGAATCCAAAAGTAGCATCTTCGATATTAGGTCGGTTGTTGCGGATGGTTTCAAAAAAGTTATTAAAATGATTGACATGAGCATTATGTCCCTCAGGAGCTACAAATTCCATGCCTTCCCGGGTAGGTCGTTTTTTATCTTCCTCTGACCATTTAGCATTATATTCTGCCATCATTTTATCCTGCAAACCTTGAGGAAAGGTAAATAAGGAATCATATCCGCCGATACCAGGTGCCTTGGACATCAGACTATGACTGATCTTAACACCATTGCCGGTCTTGGTCATCACGCCTTCGCTGCCTATAAATTTTGTACTGCCTGCACCGCCAGCTCCGCTGATAAAATTAACCCTCAATGTCACCTGGAAAGCTGGATGAGTCTCTGTGGCTGGGTAATCCAGCAGGGTAGTCATCACATCCGGTACATCGCGACCGTCTTTCCAATAACATAATTGGCCTGAGGACATGATCCTGGCTGGACCCAAAGAGCCTGTAACATAATGAATGCCGGTGACCAGGTGCACATAAAGATCACCGGATACTCCTGTGCCAAAATCACGATAATTGCGCCACCAAAATAATTTCTTTGGATCGTAAGCCGGCTTTTTATTCATGATACCAACATATCGATCCCAGTCAACCGTTTCAGGAGATTGATCAGTAGGGATACTGTATTCCCAGGCGCCAATGGCGTTTTGCCTGTCATTGACGGCTTCGATACAATTGAGCTGACCGATAGTACCGGATTGGTATATTTCTTTGGCTTTGGCATAATCTACTCCGCTGATCCCCTGACTACCTACCTGCAGGACTTTTCCATAGAGCTTTTGGGCGGCGATTACTTTCTGTCCTTGCTCAAACTTATGGACCATAGGTTTTTCACAATAGACATTTTTGCCGGCTTTGAGCGCATCGATGGTGATCGTGCTATGCCACAGATCGCAGGTCGCTATGATGACGGCATCAATATCAGATCGGTTGAGCAGCTCGCGATAATCCCGGGTAGTATACAGATCAGCTCCGTATACTTCTTTCATGCGCGTGAGCCTACCTGTATATAAATCACAGGCACCGGCCATTTCAACTCCAGGAACTTTCAAAGCAGCCTCAAGATCTGAATTGCCTTGAATGCCACAACCGATCACTCCCAATCGAATAGTGTCCGAAGCAGAATAGCGTAACTCAAACGGCAGTATGTGCTGATGCATGTATTCTTCTGCAAAGGCTTTATTCCATAAGGATCCAGACACCAACATCGATCCTGCTCCCAGATTTTTGATAAAATTGCGCCGAGATTTTTTCATAAATAGCTGTTTTTATACAAATATGTCCTGAATATATAGTTTTTTTTGATTGGTCAGAGAGATCCTCTTTTTATTTTTTTTATCTTCTGAGGATTTTCCAAAGAAACTCAATGATATTTCATTAATACCTACCCTAAAGAAGGTGAATCATCAAAGACTAAGGATTTCGTCACTAAGGGAGATCCATCTACTTTTAATCTCGCACTGGAGGCTGAAAGTAACATTTGCAGGCGCTTTAGAATCCCTCCCTTTTCTATTTGGATGCGCTAATTCATAAAAACCTGATTTCGAATAAAAACATATATTTCTGCTATAAAGCCATCATTTTTAAACCAGATTTGACTCAAAAAGTCTAAATTATTTAAATAATAGCTGTTTTTTAAAGCATAAAATGAAGAATATGAATATTACAATTTTAAACCAATTTTGGATTTTCGGACTCAAAAGCCCGGCTTACTTTTGACTCATAACAAAAAAATTACTATGAAAATTTTGGACAAAACTTTAGTACTACTTATCCTGATGGGATTGACTTTTTCGATGCAAGCTCAGGAAGATTCGATAGTCAAGCCATCGATCACGATCTCAGGTTATGCCGACGCATATTACAATCTTTCCTTCAATGCTCCAGGGGTGGGACCTCAATTGTGGGGACCAGCCGCAGGAGCGAGGGCTTTTGACATCAACAATAATCAATTTTCACTCGGAGCCATCCAGGGCAAAGTGACTTATGACTTTAAAAACATTGAAGTGGTAGGCGATTTTTTAGCAGGTCCCAATACTTCGCTGGCTACATTGTTGTTTTTTCCTTCTAGTTCCATAGGCAATGGACTGCTTGGTGGAGGTTCTTTTGGGATAAAACAATTGTATGGAGTATGGAAGGCTTCAGACAAAGTGTCTTTCACAATTGGTCAGTTCGGTACCCATATAGGTTATGAAGTGATCGAACCCTATATTAATTTTAATTATTCACTGTCCAACTTATTCAATAATGGACCTTTCTTTCATACGGGTCTGAAAATGAATTATGCCATCTCCGACAAAGTAGGATTGATGTTGGGCCTGGTCAATAGCTGGGACAATTTTGATGATAATAATGGATTCAAATCTCCCGTAGTACAACTTTCGTTGATGCCAGTAGAGGGCATGTCTATTTATCTCAATTATCTGACAGGTAAAGGTGATCAGGCAGGATCGATCACTATAGGAGATGCTCTGGAGGGTGCCAGCAAACCCAATGGATTTAATACATCTATCTATGACCTCACTGCTGCATATGCCATAGGCAAAGTCAATCTTGGTGTAAATGCGGCGTACGGTATATATAAAGCAACAGATAGTTCACTCAAAACAAAATTTAAAGCCATCACCTCTGGTGAAAAAGACAATCCAACCTGGGGAGGTATCGCCGGCTATTTTAATGTGGCTGCCACAGACGAGTTTTCGATAGGAGCAAGGGTGGAACAATTTAACGACTTCTATGGGGTGCGCTATATTGGAGCCAAAAATACCTCTGTGACGATCACTGGTAGTATTAGTATAGCCGATGGAAGTTTGTTATTAAAACCTGAGCTCAGATTTGACAGTTCTACAGGTAAGAATAATGTCAATGGGCATACTGACCTATATTTTGGTAAAGATGGCAAAACCGAAGCCAGCCAAACTACCCTGGGCATGTCTGCCATATTCAAGTTCTAAATATCTTTGACAACCCTAACCAAATGACAACCCAATAATTCCTAATCAATTTTTTATTCATACAATCAAGTTAATCAAAAGCGCATGGACTGCAGAGACCGTGCGCTTTTTGGTTTTAAATGAGATTAGAGAAATTAAATGACAGTATTTACCTTCGGAGGATGATTCGGGTAGCGACTTTACTTAGTAGTTTCTGTCTATTTATGGCTTGCAAATCCATGGTAAAGGACGAATTAACAATCACCGAATTGCATATTCCTGTTGCCAGGCACATCCAGACGGAGACTCCAAATTGGCACTTATCTCCTCAGGACAACTTGTACCTTACCTGGACTTCTCACCTTTCAGATAGCCTGTATGGATTAAATTATAGTTCATTGCATAATGATACTTTTACCAGGGCTACGATCATATCCACTGGTACTGACTGGTTTGTCAACTGGGCTGATTTTCCTTCAATAGCTGTTTTTCCGGGCAGTGAGCTCAACCTCCTGGCTCATTTTCTTCAAAAAAGACCGGGTGACAAAACCTATGATTATGATGTGAAGCTGGCCTTGTCACGAAGTGGAGGTGATGAATGGAAGGTCATTGATTCACTGCATGATAACGCTCCCGCGGAGCATGGTTTTGTGAGCCTGGTGCCCTTTAGTTATGATAAAATACTGGCTATGTGGTTAGATGGCAGAGCCATGATTTCAGCAGAAGGTGACCATAATGATCATGACCATGGGAGTGGATCGATGCAACTGCGGTCTGCCCTGGTGGATATCCAAGGTGGCGTCAGTCAGCCTCAAATCATAGATGATCGTGTGTGCGAATGTTGCCAGACAGATGCTACCATGACACCTAAAGGACCCGTATTGATATATAGAAATCGATCCAATGATGAGGAAAGAGACATCTATATCACCCGCCTTGAATCAGGTCAATGGTCTGATCCCAAGCCTGTGTGTGAAGATCACTGGAAAATCAACGGTTGTCCAGTCAATGGCCCGGCTATAGCGAGTATAAACAGCCAGCTTGCGGTAGCATGGTATACTGAAGCTGAGGGCAAACCCACGATTAAGCTCAGTTTTTCCAATGGTCCTGATTTAAACTTTGGTCCTCCTCTCATCATTGATACCAAAAATACGCCCGGAAGAGTTAGTATCGCCTGGATTGATAAAGACAGGGTTGCTATCAGTTTATTGGATAAAGACTCCAAAGAAAGCCCGACAACATCGATTTATTTAATGATCTATTCCAAAGAAGGGCACCTGATCAGCCGAAATATGATTGCTCAAACTTCTGCTTTGAGAAAAAGTGGATTCCCGGTCTTGACTGCTCATCAGGGTCAGCTTTATCTGGCTTATACCTCGATCAGTCAGGACAATAAGACCAGTATAAAAGCTAAAAAGATTTTAATGAGCCAATGATCTAACCAGGCTCTCAAACTCTTCGATATCGGCTATATGCCTCACGGAATCGTTTAACAGTGGTTTTTTGCACATCTCAGGGCATCCTGAAAAATACAAAGTCAGTCCCGGGGCACCGGTGTGGATGATCTGTAGATATTCTTTTAGTTTTTCCATCGGGGAGCTAGACATAAATAGCGTAAATACATGCGTAGCATTGGATTGTAAAGCAGCCTGTGCTATCATCTCTGCCGGCACAGAAGCACCCAGATAGAGGGTATGGATATTTTTTTCTAACAGGATATAGTGGGCCAGTAATAAAGGTAGTTCGTGAAACTCCTCAGAGGGCAGACATAAAATAAATGAAGGAATACCCTTAGGGATCACCGGCATGGCATCTATGGCATTCAATAGTTTTCGCCGGATGATCGCTGAGGCAAAGTGCTCTTGCGCGGGACTAATATCATTGACCTGCCACAATACACCTATTCTTTTCAGGAAAGGATATACAATTTGAAGGATGGTTTTTTTAATGCCAAACCTATCTATGGAATGCTGGAGTACCTCTGTAAACCTGGCTTCATCATAATTAAGCATGTGTACCATCAGTCCATTGATCAAAAAGTCGGTTTTAGGACTTTCAATCTTGCCCAACATCAAGGACTTTACCTCACTTTCAATGTCTTCCTCGGTCAGGCCGACGATCCGGGATATCTTCCATCCGGATTGTAACAGCGTGTGGATATTGATCAGTTTTCTAAGTTCTTCATAACCATATCCCCTGATATTGGTACAGCTCCGGGTAGGGGACAGCAGATTAAATCTTTTTTCCCATATCCTGATAGTATGGGGTTTTACACCTGAGTAATGTGCAAGTTCTGATATGGTATATTGAGCGGTATTAGACATTTTTAAAACTTGGCTTGACGGCGAAGCATGGGCAGGATCCATTCATACATATGGCAAAACAAAATTTAAAGCAAAATGTTTTACCATTTTTTTACTTTTTTGTAGAGTACGGAAGGAGTGAGGTAAATAAGTGAGACGGCATACTTGGCTTCAGCAATTAGCCAACCGACCACACTCCAATCTTGCTTTAAAATATTTTTGACTATAGATTTAAACACAATATAATATACCAATTTTGAAAAAAGGAATACCAAAAGAATTGGCGGCCAGAACCAGTACATCAATATGGGCAAAGCCCAACTCAAAATAAAAGTTGAATAAAAACATACCAATAACAATTGATGTAAGGGTCGGTAATACCTGGCTGTGCTCACATGTCTTGACTTTTGCTGCAGCCATTGTCCCCAATTGGGTTTTGGAATACTGTAGACGAAGGAGTCCGGGTCCAGTTGAATTCCGATATTATTGTTAGTGCTGAGTTCGTTGATCGTGAGGTCATCATCCCCTGACAGCACATGCTGGTAAGCAGTAAGAGTTTGACTGGTCACCAGGACTTTTTTTCTATACAATAGATTTCTACCCACACCCATATAACCTATATTGCGTACAGCAAGCCCCAAATAGAGTAAGGCGGTATAGCTGGTCTCCAACTGAATCAACCCTTGAATATGATTTTTAAGCGGCATATAAGGGGAGTAACCAAGTACAAAGCCATCCTCTGTCCCAAGTGCCAGAACCATTTTTTGAATCCAATGTACTGACGCAGGTCTGCAATCTGCATCAGTCATTAACAACAGATCTTGTGTAGATTGCTCCAGACCGAATAGGAAAGCTTTTTTTTTGCCACCGGCCTGATCATGTTGAAGCGTGTGGAGGAAGATTTTCTTAGGGTACAAAGATTGCCAGGTTTGTATTGCTTCCTGAGTGCCATCTGTAGACTGGTCGTCAACCAGGTGGATATCAAAGCTGCCTTCGTAAACCTGATTTAATAAAAGTGGCATCAAAACATCAAGATTCTCCTTTTCGTTCTTTACTATAATGAATAAGCTGACAGGCATAAAATCGGTAGCTTTTGACTTGGAACCCCTATTTTTGGGGCCATATCCTCCCAAAGGACTGAACACCCCGATCAAATAAATGAACTGTATACCTATAACAATGATATATATAATGTACCATGCAATCACTGAAGTCAAAACTAATTCAAAAATTGCATTGACTTATTCAATCTTGAAAAAGTCTTGGTTAAGTACAAGTTTATGGGCAGGATTGATGTTGTTTTCATTTTCCATGACAGCGCAAATCATCCAGGGCAAGGATACCCTGTATGGTAATGAGTGGATAAAATCTGATCAGACTTATTTAAAGTTTTTTACTGACAAAGATGGATTATATCAAATTACATTCGAAGATCTGACCAAGGCCGGTGTACCATTGGCCTCCATCAGAGGATCCCAGCTCCAGGTATGGCGATTAGGAGTAGAACGGCCATTATGGATAAGCAATGCAGGTATTTGGACTGCAGGAGATAATCTCAAGTTTTGGGGATATAAAAACCGGTCAGAGCTGGATGCACCTTTATTCTCTAACGCTCCGCTTGAAATGCTCAATCCAGCCTATAGCCTGGTCACGGATAGCAGTGCTTATTTTCTCACCTGGGTGCCCAATGGTATGCCTACCAAACGGATAAACTTAAAATCAAGTAATAACCAGGTAGCGATTTCACCCTTCTTAATGGTAGACCAATTTTATGAATTTCATACCAATCCCCTGGACAAAAGATATGATTCAGGCAATGAGATCGCATTCTCCAGTTTCGATGAATGCGAAGGTTTTGCAACCCGATTAAACAGAGAGTATGCTCAGACATTGAAGCTCAAAGATGCCTTTGAAGGCAAAGTGGATGGTAAGCTTTCCATCCGGTTGGGTACCGGCAATCAACAGCATCTCATTAAAATATCCATCAATGATGAAACCATAAAACTGGATACTTTTTTTGGATTTAGAGTGAGAGTCTACGATTTTGTATTGTCCAATGATCTACTGCAGAAGGATATTAGACTCAAAATAGAATCTATTGGCCCGGGTAGTGATCAGTTTGCAGTAGCCAATATTCACTTAATCTATCCAAAGACCGCCGGAGGTACTCTCGGAAGCCAGGAATCTCTCATGCCTGCAGCGACTATCATCGTGAGCAGGATCTCAGGGACTAACAATCAATCAATCCTGATCGATCCGGCCGGCAGTGACTGGTATCAAAGTACCACGGTCAATGGTGAGCATTATGTAGAAATCCCTGCATCAGGATCTCGAGATTTGTATACTCTTGAGCTAGCGGATGCTACTACTATCTCAAAACTAATACCCACGAAGTTTGAGCTGATAGCAGAAGATCCCAAAGCAAATTATATCATCATCACACATAAAAAGTTGATGACTTCGGCCCAGGAGTATGCGGCCTATAGAAGGTCTGCTCCAGGCGGATCATATGCGGTCACTGTAGTCGATATCGATCAGATCTATGATCAGTTTGGTTATGGACAGTCGAGGCATGTGATCGGTTTGAAAAACTTCGGTCAGTATATCCATCGGCATTGGTCAGCACCGGAATACATTTTTTTGATCGGCAGGAGCCTCAACTATCGTGACCGACGAATAGACAATAATTTTAATGAATATGCTCATCTGGACCTGGTGCCTTCCTTTGGTTATCCCGGATCAGACAATCTGACTTTTGCAGCCCCGGGAAAAAACCTTCCGGTATTCAGTATAGCCCGACTGGCCGCGACCAGCCCTGATCAGGTATCCAACTATCTAAAGAAGGTCAAAGAATATGAATCAAAACTTAAATCCCCCGGGTCAAATGATGACTTATACTGGCGGAAAAAGATCTTGCACCTGGCAGGAGGGTCCCCTACGGATGGATTTGACCGCTTGTTGGATGGCTTTAAAAGTGCCATCCAGGGCAGTCTGATGAATCCTGAAGTCTTTTCTGTCAAAAAAACTTCCTCCGACCCGATTCAGGGGGGGGTGTCCGAAATCGTAAAAAACCTGATCAATGAAGGAGTGGTAGTGCACAGTTACCTGGGACATGGAGCGATCAGTGCTACTGAAGTGGGACTGGATGATCCCGAGATTTTTGACAATGTGGGCAAGTATCCCATTTGTTTTACGCTGGGATGTAATTCGGGTAATATGCATACTACCGGAGTAAGCCTCAGCGAGTCCTTTATATTTTCTTCTAAAGGAGATATAGTTTACATTGCCTCCTCAGGTATCGGCACGGATGGGGATTATGGCAATTATGGAAAAAGGTTGTATGGCCATATGGGGAGCGATTATTATAACCAGACGATTTCGAGTCTGCATTTTCAGGCTTTGCGTGAACTTGCTACTTCCAGTTCTTTTACCGTACAGGCACTTACTCAGCAGTTGTCTATTCAAGGAGATCCGGCGATACAGCTTAACTATCATACAGGACCGGATTATACTTTAGACACAAAAAGTTTTAAGACCATCCCACAAAATGTGCAGGCAGATCAGGACAGTCTACGGTTTAGTTTTACACTCTGGAACCTGGGCCGATACAACAGTGATGTGATCCCCTTCGAAGTGAGTCATACCTTGCCTGATGGGAAAGTACTTACTTATCGCTTTCAGGAAAAATTAGAGCAGGCCTACAAGGAGGTTTTTATTGCCCTGCCCATGCCTGAAAATGTGATTGGTAATAATACCCTCAATATCAAAATCGATCCTGACAATATATTTAATGAATTGCCGCAGCCTTTTGCAGAAAACAATAATGAATTAAAAATCAATGGTACGACCGGCATTATCGTCGGGATATTTAACAACGAAGTCACACCTGCCTATCCTCAGGATTATGGCATCGTCGGATCATCACCGATCACCTTAAAAGCCTTCACCAGCAATGCCCTGGGTAATCCCGCCAACTATATATTTGAGCTGGACACCACGGCTTTATTTAACTCTGCTTTCCTTCAAAAAATAAATACAAAGCAAAGGGGAGGGCTCATTACGTGGAGTCCTACCTTCAATGCACAGGCGGGTACAGTCTATTATTGGCGGGTAGCGGCAGATACTGTTGGAACAGGAAGGCCTGTCCTTTGGAGTCAAAGGTCATTTATTTATTTGCCCGGGCAGGGTCCTGGTTGGAATCAGTCTCATGGGTATCAGTACGCTGAAAATAAACCCAATCAAACACTTAATTTTAATTTGGATGCCAATCAGTGGCAACTCGCTACACAGCCCACAAGCTTTGTCGCCTCCAGTATAAATAGTATTCTGGATCCATCTGAATATTCTAAAGTATTGATCAATGGAGAAAGGTACACACGAAATAATGGCAATTTTCAATCAGAGTTTATCCTAACTATTTGGGATCCAAAAGTAGGCTTAGTCCGTAATCCGGTAGGCGGTCGTGATGGGGCCACTAACGTATTCTCCATCCCGGCACCGGGATATTATTTTCCAATGGACAAAAACACTTCTGAAGAAAGAGGCAATCTCATGAGGTTTATGAACGAAGGAATTCAAGATGGTCAGTATGTCATCGTGATCAATCATATTCAACCCGGGGCTAGTTATTTTCCGGAATTTTGGGCGATGGATTCTTTGAGTCTCGGAAAGAATTTATACCAGGTGTTTGAACAAAATGGAGCAACACTTATTCGCAACCTCATAGGCGATAATTATTCTTATCCCTATGTGTTTGTTTATCAAAAAGGAAAAAAAATCATAGACGAAGGCATCTCTTCTAATGGCCTTGAGATCAGATCGGCTTTCGAACTGCCCTTGATAAGACAATCCGGCATGCACGAATCCCCACTAATTGGTCCTGCCTCCTCCTGGGAAAAATTTGAATGGTTACATCAGGATGGAAGGAACAAGGAGGACAATGAAATAAGCATCCAGGGACTAAACGGGGATCACCTGGATACTCTGTATCGTGGCAGAGCAACTAATTTTGATTTGACCAAGGTAAATGCTTCCACTTACCCTTATCTCAAATTAAATTGGTTAGCTAATGACAGCCTTCGTACAGGATCTATCCATATGGATTATTGGCGCATTCATTTTAAGAGATGGGCTGATTTGGCTATCGCTTCTAATGATGAATTTGAATTTTTCAAAGACTCGATAGATCAGGGCGATCCCAGTCGTTTAAAATTTACCATTCAAAATATTGGTGATCAACCTATAGATTCGTCTATGGTGATTTATACTATCACCGACGAGCAAAACAGATCGCACAAGGATACCACTTACAATACACTGCTTTCTCCAGGAGCAAAAAAAACACTCACCAAAGAGATCTCTACAGAAGGCCGTGTGCGGGATCAATCCATCCTGGTCAACCTTATCAATCTGACGGCTTTGCCTGAAATAACCCTGCGCAATAATGCGGGCCAAATTAATTATGTAGTAGTGACTGACCTTACACCACCTACGGTGACCGTATTTTTCGATGGAACACAAATCATCAATAATGAAATCGTCTCTAAACAACCTCTGATCCTCATTGACTTAAAGGATAATAAAGCCTGGACAGGCACCGATACCTCTGCCGTGACCATCAGCCTCAAATTGCCTGGTACGGATAAGTTCGTCCCGGTGTCATTAAAAGAGTATACTATTGATGTCAACAAAAACGAATTGTCCGTGCAATATCATCCACAGTTTACCCTGAATGGTTTGTACACGCTACGGGTGCAAGGAAAAGATAGATCAGGCAATCCTGCTGCCACGGCAGCTTATGAGATCAGCTTTAAAGTGATCACTGAAAATTCAGTTTCGTCCATATTGCCTTATCCCAATCCTTTTAGCACCCAGTGCAGGTTTGCCTATACTTTGACAGGAGAGGCGCCTACCGTATTCAAAATCCAGGTGATGACAGTCAGTGGCCGGGTCGTGCGCGAGCTCACTGAAATGGACCTGGGACCATTGCGCGAAGGGACTCACCTGACTGAAGGCTACTGGGACGGCCACGATGAGTACGGCAATATATTGGCCAATGGTACTTACTTGTACCGGGTGATCCTAAAAGATTTGAATGGGAAAACTTACTCCTCTTTTGAAGCATTGAATGATGCCGAAGGCAAAGATGCGAGGAGATTTTTTACCAAGGGGATTGGTAAACTCGTTATACTACGGTGAGTATGAAATGTGATTCCAACTTTGTGCTATGGTATAATGATTCATTGAACTCAGTGAGTTTTGGAATGGTCAAGGATATTTGCGTACACCTTTAGATATTGAGAGGTTATTTTATCCTTTCCATAGATAGCGTAACTAGCCGATTGAATATGTTGGGCTTCAAACGATTGAAGGTGGTTGATCATATATATCATACCTTCTGCCATTTTATTCATATCGTTTTTCTCTACCAGTATTCCATTGAACGGTTGGATGATTTCTTCAGGACCGCCACATCGGGTACTTAGTACTGGTAGACCATAGGAATGGGCCTCAATGGCGGTGATGCCAAAAGTCTCTTCTTCACTTGATATGATTAAGGCATGACTTCTTATTAATAAGTTCATTTTTTTAGGTTCATCGGTCAAGCCAAACCAGGTGATATGATCATTCAATCCTAATGCCGCACTTTGTTTCATCAAATCTTTTTTCATAGAGCCCTCGCCTGCTATAATTAGCTGCACTTCAGAAACATTTTTTAATACCAGGCTTAGCGCATAAATTACCAACCCAATTTTTTTTCTAGGGTCATTTAATAGAGCAATAATCAGAAAGGTGAATGGGGGTGCCTTGGGTGTAAGAACAGGTTTCTGCCAGGTTATAAAATTTGGGATGATATAGTCCGCCACCTTGCCATAGCATAAAAATTTGTTGCCTAAATGTTGACTTACTGCAATTGTAGCTGAACATGCTATAAAAGCTTCAGCAATTTGATCGTGAGAATAACCAAAGTCTTCAAATCGTCTATCAGGAAACCTCGTAGAATGCTCGGTCAAAATATAAGGGATATTATACTTTTTTGAAATCACCTGGGCAATAAGTAAAGAGGGGTAGCTCACATGCGCATGTATAAGATCTGGTTTTGACGGTAATGATTCTATTACCTTGAGATGTTTGTTGGTTAAAGATTGAATGTAGTTTATGCCGGTGATAGGGTTCATACCAATAGTGCGCTTTATGACCTTATAATGGATATTGGCTTCGTTTCGCAATACTGCATGATCTTTATTAAAGAAGTTGATAGTGTCCTTAATGATATTTCGTGGAGATATCCACTGGAGATTGGTAGAATGAATGGCGATGGTGTGTTGATGATTTGGATTGGCTTCTGCCAGCGCGTCTATCAGGTTCAATATAAATATGCCATTGAAAGGTTTTTGTTCACTTGGCCACCAGGTCGGAATATGGTAAATATGCGCCATCAGGTATTTAATGGACTTACTGAGCAAAAAACATTTAAGGATGCCACAGAGCTGAGTATCTCGGGTATGTTCAGCTGTTTCAGCAAGCCTCTTCTACCTGCCTGGTAAAAATGAATATAACCGAGGTTTTGTAAAAACAGGACCAATTGCTCAAAGGTCGCCTCATAATGATGAAGGGCGACGGGATTCATTTCGAGCATAACGTTAGGCTGATATTGTTTCAAGACATCGACACCCCCTTTTAAGATTTCCAATTCCATCCCCTCCGTATCAATTTTTATCCAATCAATTTTTTTTATGGTTTGTTTTTCTACAAATTCATCCAATCGATATATGCTAACTGATCTGGCGGAACTTTTTTTGTCCAGTGCGATTCTGCTCATTCCGTAATTTTTATCATTTCCGGGAGGGGGTTCTTCGATCCATGCTTCCTGAGCCACATTGCCAAAAGCACATTGAAAAGTTTTAATATTTTTAAAAGAATTGATAGCAATATTTTTTTCTAAAAGTTCAAACCAGGTGGATGGTTCTATGGCATATACTGTTCCCTCTTGGGCCAGCTTAGAAAAGAGTAAGGACCAGGATCCGATATTGGCACCTATGTCGATAATGCACATACTTGGGGTTATTAATTTCTTCAATACCCTCCATTCAGATCCTTCATAATATCCATCAAAGTAGATTCGACGACCGATGTGTTCATTTGGATTGACATACATCGAAAGATTACCATCATAGTTTTTTATGAGTTTCCATTGATCTGGTGCTGTTTTGTCTAAGGCTGTTTTTTTTAATATTCCGTTTATCAGGTACGCAATATGTCTACATCGGTATGAAGAGATTAGCTGCCTGTTTATCGCCGTGATTCTATCCAGCCAGCTACTCAAACCTGAGACTTTATGAGTTTTAAATAACTGCCATATAAGGTGACAGAGATCGCCAAATAAGTGATAAGAGAAGCCATGGCGGCACCCCAGATTCCCCAGGTAGGTATCAACATCCTGTTTAAAACGATATTTATTATGAGACCAGTGGCGGCAGATAATAAATTGTATTTCGGTATATTTTTATACACAAAGTATGCACTGATAGGCATAGTCAATGAGACAAAAAAAATGCCTGCTACCAACAAATACAATATTGGGTAGCCGGCCCGGTATTCAGTGCCAAGGAAAAAATAAAATAAAATGGATGCAGCCAGGAGGAATAGTAAAATTATTCCAGCCAACTCCCTGATCAATGTTTTGGTCTCGTCTTTTATTAGTTTGTAATTAACTTGCTCATCTGTAATGGAAAATGAGTTGATCAATGTCCTTTGAGCATTGCGGGCACGAAGAAGTAAAAATATGGATATAGAAGCAGCGACACTATATATGCCTACCTGATCTGTGGTGCGATATGCTGACAAAAACCATAAATCGAGTCGATAATTTAATTTTTGGCAAAAATCGGCCAACAAATAAATCCACCCTGATTGGGCTATCAGGCTCCAAACGGAATGTTGTGTATTGATACTCGGAGCTTGAATCGGTGTGCCGGATAAAATCTGGAGCATGATAAGGGCCATCACTACGGACTGAATAATAAATACATACCAAACAGCTGTAACCAGCAGGATCATCTCTTTTTGATAAATGAAATAACATATTACCACTGCAAAGCCCAACGCTATATTTATAATCAATCGAATACTGGATACATGAGCCAATTTATTTTTAGCATCAGCCCATGCAGCAAGGATATTCATAGCGATGATAAAAAGTATCTGGAGACTCATGAGTAGGTAGCCACCTGTATGATAGGCTAGCTTTGAAATAAGAAATTCGTACCTGGGCCATAATGTCAGGATAAAACAAATGGCCCCAATCACAATACCCATTGTGAGTAAGTAGTTCAAAAGTCTTTTGGCGATAGATGCCTCATTTATTTTTTTTCTTCTGATCAATGAAATCAGAACAGATGGCAGCCCGGCAGTAACCACCATAGCCACTGTAGCTGTAAAATTGTTAAGTATGGACCATTGGCCTTGCCATTCTGGTCCCCAGGATTTTGCCAGGAATAGTGAAATAAAGGCTCCGATTAAACCTGCAGCCAATTCCACTCTAAACAATCTGGAACCCCGATGATCTGGTAGCCATTTCATTTTAACCCTTGTGTCATCACAGAGACGATTTGATTTATTTTTTCACTCTGTACCTGCCTGGAATGCCTTTGAATTATTTCCCAATTCGGTGTATTGGTCACTTCTCCTTTAATCACCCATTCATCATACCATACATGGAGCTGTTGAGCAGCGATGCCGGGATCTGTAAATGACTTTCCGGTTTGAGTCTCCAACAATAATGCATCTATGACATCTCCGTCTGCGGGCAGAATCCAGATTTTTTTACCACTCCTTATGTACTCATAAATCTTTGCACTGGGGTAGCCGGAATATCCTTTCCACCCGTGATAGGCCAGCACTTGAGCTGCAGCCATATGCTCTAAGGTCGCTTCATAACTGATACGTGCGGGTAATATTTTTACATCATCAAAAGGCAAAGCCTCTCGTATGCGCTCGATGACAGATGGAGGGCCCGGTGCTATAAACAATACTTCTACTTTTTTCAGTCCTTTGCTCAGGAATAGTTGTAGCCCTTCCAGAAAGATTTTTAAAATCTCCCTATCATACAAAGTACCGGCAATAATAATGCTGAATATGTCTGCATCAGGATTATTTTTTAATTTACTCCAGGCAACTTCATCATATCCATTGACTATGACTTTTTGTTTGCCTGGCGGTACTTGAAGTATGTTTAATAAAGTGGAGGATAAGCTGATACAATAGTGAGCAGAGGTAATCGGCCTACGCATGTAATATTTTTCCAACCCAAGTTTTATTTTTTTAGAAAACCCAATCTTAGAGGGGTCCTTCAGGTACATTTCATGATAATAAGCATCTCTAAAATCTATGATATAAGGGATGCGGAGGGTGGAAGCGATCCTGGCTACTGCCCTCACCAGGTTGGTGGGGCCGGATTCTACCAGGATAGCATCATATGGTGTGCTTTTTAATAGATGTTTGAGATAATAACCGATCCACTTACTATACGATTCCTGTGTAGTGCGGCCACATAACAATTGGGTGAAATAGATTAATTTCCATAGTCCCAGGGATCGCATGCCGGGCCAATTATAATATCCAAACCAACTATTGTGATGCGGGACTCGGTGCACCATGACACCTGATTCTAAGGTATAACTATAAGGAGTGTGGTTAGGTTGATTGTATTCATCAAACGATTCTGATCCTGTAAAATGGCGGGTCAGCACCTCTACCTTCCATCCATATTGCTCCATGGCTCTGGCAAAATAAAGGGGCCTGAAACCATTGACACTTTTGGCAGGAGGATAAGTATATGTGACGATTAAGATTTTCAATTATTGCAGAAGCTTAAGCAGAGGTTCTCCTTTGATGCCCCAGGCGTAAGAGCTTACTATGTCTTTGGCTATGGTTGGGACTTGGCCTGTTTTTTTCCAATATTGATAGATATCCAGGATATATTTTTTGATCGCTTTGATTTGGTCTGTCTGATTTAAGACGATGATGCTATTGGAAAAAGGTTGGTATAATGCTTCCAGTTCAGGATCCCGATCTCCTTCTATAAGACAGAGGATGGGTCGACCAGCTGCTACGTATTCATTGAACTTGCCGTGAATAAACCCCCAGACATCAGAGGTAGTCCAGGTCAAAAGTAGATTGATCTGTGCCTGGTTTTGTGCTTGCCAGGATGCGTGGATAGGTTGATGATGTTCGGAGATACTGTTGGAATCAATATGATGAGTTTTGATCCACTGATCCCAGGTAGATTTATTGATGCCTGCATAATGTATCAGTAGATCACTGGAGAAATCCGACGATTCATTTTTTAATTCATGAAGTGCTGTAAAAAAACAATCTGCTTTTTGAAACTGTGTATATATCCTGCCTGTATAATTAATTATAAACCGGTCGGCATATTTATTTTGAACGCTATCATCTACCTGGATCGCCGGCAGGCCATTGTAGACCGTCGTCACTGGCCGGCCGACTATCGAGGCCCAAAAATCAGCTATCCCTTGTGTGATGGCAGTGATCTGATCCATCTGGAGCAATAGGTTTTGGACCCAGGCTTGTTGATAATGCCGGTCACTTCGGGTCCACCACAATATATCTCTAAAGTCACCGATCCAATACAGGGAGGGGTGATGTTTTTTCAATCTGGATGCGATGAAATGATCTGTGATAGGTCTATATGAGGAATAGATAATGCTGATCTGATTTTTAGCAATAATGGTTCGCCCTGTTTTAATGGCCTTGCGATAATACCACCCACCGCCTTCACCAAAGATCAGGTTTAAAGGGTAAGTAAGTAAAAGTTTAAACCCCCACTCGATTAATTTTCCGGGCCTGATGACACTGCTCGTCACGCCATCCGGGAACCCCAATGATTTTAATACTCGTCTATAATCCCAGGCATCGACTGTATGAAAATGAATAGGCTTATCCATTCGAAATTTTTCTAAGTCCGGAGAAGGCCTGGTCAGTATATGCACTTCAAAGCCGGCATCTGAGAGCATCTGACTCAAATAATAATTACGCATGGCCGTCAACATCTCCGGATGGTAATAATAGGCTATGAAAAGAATGTTTTTTTTCAGGTAGTTTTGATTGAGTCGATGTTGTAAAAAGATAAGTATTGGCTGGCGACTACAGGATAATCCAATCGGGACTTTAATTTTTCTCTTAAGTTTATAAAATGGACATTACCTTTTTTAATGACTTGCTCAATACCATCCAATACCTCTCTTTCGGTCGAAGTGACAGGTAATATGGCGATCTCTTCATTATTTGTGATCTCATTGATTCCATTGTTTTCCAGGGCCACTACGGGGACACCACAAGCCAGGGCTTCAGCTGCTACCACTCCAAAGGTTTCAAATTTGGACAATAACATCAGGCAAGCCGCTGATTGGAGTAGGTGTAGCCATTCATTTGGATGCTGCTCGCCGTAAAAAAGGATATGGTCACTTTGGCCAAGGTTATTGATCAGAATAGTCAGGTCTTCTTTTTCAGGTCCATCGCCGATGATATGAAGTTTGGCATGGGGATGATGTTTTTGCCACAGTAGATAAGTTTTGATACCCAGGTCGACCTGTTTATTTTTATTAAGCAGATTGATCATGATGAGGTCCTCCGTATGGATCTTTTTGTCCGGATAAAAATAGTCGAAATCCAGGGTATTGGGTATCACTTTTACAGGTCGATGGATGATTTTGCCTAGTGTATGTGCCAAATGGTGGCCAACAGCACTGACTCCTTTCGCTTGAATGGTATATTTTCGAATAAGGGTCTTTTCAATATAGTTTAAATTATCTTGAGCCACCTTTGAGCTATGCTCTGTGTAAAAAAAGGGTATACCATAAATTTTATTAAAATAGGCTGCTATCGCGAGGCTTGGATAACTGTGAATATGGATCAGGTCCGGCACGCCATGTTTTTTGGTGTAGTTCTGAAAAACCTTGTTATAGGATCGGATAGAGTAGGTGTTCCACACCGGATACAACTTGCCGCGTTGGTCACAATGGCTATGCCAGAGCTCTATTTGGTTGTCGAGCGTTTGAGTAAGGGGTAGGGAATCGGGAGATTGGTATAAGATATGGATCGTGAGGTCGTGACCATACCGGGCGAGGGCATAGGCGAGATCTTTTACAGCCTTGCCGGAGGTAGGGTGGGTAGGGGTCTCAAACCAGGTGGGAATAAAAAGTATGTGCACAAATCAGGGAAAATACTGTTGGACAAATGCTATTCTATTTTGTAGAAATATCTAAGAATTCAAATAAATATTCTTCTTTAAACTCGATATCATATTCATTTAAAGATTCAATATACTCTTGTTTGAAGGTTTTTTTTTATGGTGTTCTTTTTGGTTCAAGATATATTTTACCACCCGGTCTATATGGGAGATGCTGTAGGAAAATGCTCCACCGACTCTGAAGGAGTCGTATCAGAATAAATTTTGATCTTGGCAACACTTTCAATTCCTAAGGAGTTAGGGCACAATTGTGCAGGCATACAAAATCCCGTAGGGATTCATTGTGTTTGGCAAAACCAAAAAGATGTTTTCCCCAAACTGAAGAAGTCGTATCAGCATATTTTGATCTTGGGAAAATCCTGGTCTATCCTATGTATTCGTCATTTTCTGGATACTGCTTTTGAGGTCAGCTTCGGCTTTTCTCGGATAGATCAAGAGCGCTTCACCGCTGTCGACGATGATCATTTCTTTTAAGCCGCGGATGATTGCTTTTTTACCGTGCGGTAGTATGATGAGATTATCACCTGATGATTCTATTATCTCTTTACCGCCTATTTGCACATTGCCCTGTGCATCCATGGCGCTGGCTTCGTATACAGATGACCAGATACCCAGATCAGACCAGTCAAAATCTGCAGATAAAGTATATACACAGTCAGATTTTTCCATAATCGCAAAATCAACAGAAATGTTGGGGTCTGCGCATAATGATCCGCTAAAAATTGTTTTTCCTGCGCAGTGTTATAGGCATCTGAGCCAGTTGAAAGTATATTGAAGACCTCTGGCGACAAGGATTGATATTGTTGCACAATGGTGTTGACATGCCAGGCAAACATACCTGCATTCCATAGATAATTCCCGGAGGCGACATACAGTCTGGCTGTATCTATATTTGGTTTTTCAACAAATTGCTCGACTCGTTTTATTTCTTCGTCCTGCAAAGGATCAAATTTGATATAACCATATCCTGTCTCAGAACGAGTAGGGACGATGCCGATGGTCACTATGGCGTGATGGGTCGATGCATGGTGTAGTGCTGCCAGGATATTTTGTTGATAGGATGCGGTGTTGATGATCAGGTGATCGGCCGGTACAAAAACACAACAAGCCTCCGGGTCTTTTTTCTGCACTTTTAATGCGGCCAGCAGGATGCATGGTGCGGTATTGTTGCGGCTGGGCTCGGCAATGATTTGATGGTCATTTAAATCCGGCAATTGTTCATGAATGAGAGCCCGGTATTTTTCATTGGTGACGATATAAATATTTTCGGTTCGAATGATTCCTTTAAACCGTTCGACCGTCATCTGGATAAAGGTTTTACCAGTCCCCAGGATGTCCAGAAATTGTTTAGGTTTTTCTTCTGTACTCAGCGGCCAGAAGCGGGTACCGGCTCCCCCGGCCATGATGATTGCGTAATTCATTTATTTACAATTGGATTTAATGTGCACCACTCATAGGCTGGTATTACATTAATTTTTTTATTATTTATTACGAAATAATCCGTTTGAGCAAAGGAGATAAGTGTGCCCTCCTCCAATTTAAAAAATTCCAGTGCTTCTACCAAACCATTTAATTCCCTTTTTAGATTATCATCATTTAATTGATAACATACCTGGTAACACTGAAATTCCTGATTTGGACATCTAACCACAAAATCACATTCAAATTCTTTTTTGTAATAAAAAATTTCCCTGATATATCTACGTAAATGCAGAAATATGGTATTTTCAAACAATCTACCAATATCCTGATTCACTTTGACAGTGACACTATTTACCATAGCTGTATCAATGGCATAAATCTTTTTATTATTAATGAGTTGTCGTTTATAACTTAGATCATATATTGGTACACTGAACAAGAGATAAACATCTTCCAGATAAGTTATATAGGTAGAAAGTGTGTTGACCGATTTGACATCCAATGCTTTTTTTATGTTTTGTATACTGTATAATCGTGCAATATTATTCATCAAATACATCGTAAGTCGGTTTAAATCTTCGGTATTGACTACTGAATACCTTCTGATAATATCTCTATTTAATATATCAATTAGGTATTGCCTTAATATTTCTGTATTGGGATGGAATAAATATTCCGGGAAGCCTCCTTCTTTAATATAGGACTGAAATGAGTCGTTCCCTTTTGCATAATTTCTTAAGGATAAGTATTCATTATACGAAAGCGGGAAAAGTTCCTGAGGAAGATTTCGACCTGTGAGTAAGGTCCCATATTCCGGACCGATTAAGTTTGCATTGGAGCCGGTAACTATCGCCTTGCCTTTTCTTTCAGTAAGATGCCGGATGTATTTTTCCCATTCAGGGATATTGCTCAGTTCATCGAATAAGTATATACTATCCATACCATATATTTCTTCTATTTTATAGAAATCCAGTACCTCAAATTCAACTAACCTTGGGTCATCAAAATGTAAATATAGACTCGGCCGAACGGATTCAGAAAACTGTTTGAGCAAGGTACTCTTTCCCGATCTTCGGACACCTGTTAAAACTAATACATAACCGCTAATTAATTTTGAGCCAATGTCTGTTTCGCGTTTTAACCATTGACCTTGCCCTTCAAATAAAACAGATTGACTTTTTACTATTTCTTTTATTTTATCAGCAGATATCATCCAGGATATTGTACAATAAGTTGCACAATATTACACAATTCATTGCACAATATTGTGTAATGAATTATACATTACATTATATAATTGATATTCAGTATATTACGAATAATTAAAATTTATCTTTCACATTTTGGTAGACCATTTCTATACCTGTTTCCAAAGGGATATTGGCTGACCAGCCCAATGCATTGATTTTGGATACATCCATCAATTTTCTGGGAGTCCCATCTGGTTTGTCGATATCATAAACTATTTTGCCTTCGAAGCCTACCACTTGAGCGATCAAAGCAGCTAAGTCTTTTATCTGAAGATCAATGCCGGTACCTATATTGACATGTCCCTCCTGGTCATAGTGCTGCATGAGATAGATACATCCTGCTGCACAATCATCGACATGCATAAATTCACGATAAGGAGAGCCTGTGCCCCATAAGGTGACAGTAGGAAGACCTTGTTTTTTTGCTTCGATAAATTTTCTTAACAAAGCCGGCAGCACATGACTGTTCTGCAGATCATAATTGTCATTGGGTCCATACAGGTTTGTCGGCATGGCTGAGATAAAATGGCATCCATACTGAGCTCTGTAAGCATCACACATTTTGACACCGGCTATTTTGGCTATAGCATAGGGTTCATTGGTGGTTTCCAGCAAACCGGTGAGTAAATATTCTTCCTTGAGCGGTTGAGGAGCCAATTTAGGATAGATACAGGATGATCCAAGAAATAATAATTTTTGTACACCAGACTGATAAGCTCCATGGATGACATTATTTTGCATCTGAAGATTTTCATAGAGAAAGTCGGCGCGGTAGGTATTATTCGCAATGATCCCCCCCACTTTCGCAGCGGCCATAAATACATATTCAGGACGATGGCTCACGAAGAAGTCATTTACAGCTAACTGGTCCATTAAATTTAGCTCAGAAGAGGTGGCATAGACTATGTTAGTATAACCCTGCGATTGTAAGTTTCTCAGGATAGCTGAGCCCACCATTCCGCGGTGACCAGCGATATATATTTTGGAATTTAGGTTCATTTAATCAGCTTGCAAAGATGCGAATAATTTTGTCGCGTGGAGGGGTGAAGGAGTGAAATAGCTGGCGTACATGTAAGGGTGTAGAGGTATCGCGCAAAGGCGCTAAGAGTTTTAAGAGATATCGCGCAACGGCGCAACGGCGCTAAGAGTTTTAAGATGTATCGCGCAAAGGCGCAACGGCGCTAAGAGTTTAAGAGATATCGCGCAAAGGCGCAACGGCGCTAAGAGTTTTAAGATGTATCGCGCAAAGGGGCTAAGGCACTAAGGCTTTTAAGATGTATCGCGCAACGGCGCAAAGGCGCTAAGGCTTTTAAGATTTATCGCGCAAAGGCTTGCCTACTGACAGGCAGGCGCAAAGGCGCGAAGGATTTAAGAGATATCGCGCAACGGCGCTAAGAGTTTTTTGAGATATCGCGCAAGGAGCGAAGATGTAAAGAGTTGCCTTCTGGCAATCAGACGCCAGGCATATTTGTTCATAGATTATTGACGAGTCGATGGATGCCATCTTTGAGCAAAGCTTGTTTGAAGTTAATGAGTAAGCCTAATTTGATACCAGTTAATTTTAAATAGGTCAGCGTTTGCTTTTATGAACTGCAAGCAAATTTTCAACTGATTTTATTTCTAACAAAAGCTTATCTTCTAAAATGATATCAGCTCTAAACCCCAATTCCAATTTTTTTCCATTCCATATAACCGGGACTGCTTTTTGCCTATCGAATCGATAACCTTCCAGGGACAATTCATGGCAAATAATTTCTTCATATACGGATTCATACAGGCCAGGCCCTAATTGTTTATGAATATCAAAACAAATATCAAGTATTATTTTGGATAAATCATTTTCAGTCATCAACTATATGGATTATCGCGCAAAGCGGCAAAGGCGCTAAGACTTGCCTAATGGCAGGCAGGCGCAAAGCTTTATTGTACTAGATTTGATTTATTTGATTTTTCGCTCTAAGACCCAAAGATTCAATGTACAAATTATATTTACCGATTTTCGCCTTCTATTTAATGTATTCTTTGCGGCTTTGCGGCTTTGCGCGTCATTAAATAGTATATTTTCATTCAAAACGCACTCATCCAGTTCTTTGCGCCTTTGCGGCTTTGCGCGCCATTAAATAGTATATTTTCATTCAAAACGCACTCATCCAGTTCTTTGTGCCTTTGCGGCTTTGCGCGCCATTAAATAGTATATTTTCATTCAAAACGCACTCATCCAGTTCTTTGCGCCTTTGCGGCTTTGCGCGTCATTACATAGTATATTTTCATTCAAAACGCACTCATCCAGTTCTTTGCGCCTTTGCGGCTTTGCGCGCCATTAAATAGTATATTTTCATTCAAAACGCACTCATCCAGTTCTTTGCGCCTTGCGGCTTTGCCGCATTAAATAGTATATTTTCATTCCAAACGCACTCATCCAGTTCTTTGCGGCTTTGCGGCTTTGCGCGCCATTAAATAGTATATTTTCATTCTAAACGCACTCATCCAGTTCTTTGCGCCTTTGCGGCTTTGCGCGCCATTAAATAGTATATTTTCATTCAAAACGCACTCATCCAGTTCTTTGCGCCTTTGCGGCTTTGCGCGCCATTAAATAGTATATTTTCATTCAAAACGCACTCATCCAGTTCTTTGCGCCTTTGCGGCTTTGCGCGCCATTAAATAGTATATTTTCATTCAAAACGCACTCATCCAGTTCTTTGCGGCTTTGCGGCTTTGCGCGTCATTAAATAGTATATTTTCATTCTAAAACGCACTCATCCAGTTCTTTGCGCCTTTGCGGCTTTGCGCGCCATTAAATAGTATATTTTCATTCAAAACGCACTCATCCAGTTCTTTGCGCCTTTGCGGCTTTGCGCGCCATTAAATAGTATATTTTCATTCTAAACGCACTCATCCAGTTCTTTGCGGCTTTGCGGCTTTGCGCGCCATTAAATAGTATATTTTCATTCAAATTCATTCTTCACCCTATACCCCGCATCCCGCAACACCTGGTCCCGCCGGAACAATTCTACATCTGCCGCCACCATTTCTGCACAAAGCGTTTCGACTGTATACTTTGGCTTCCATTTTAGTATTTTTTTAGCTTTGCTGGGATCGCCGATTAAAAGGTCCACTTCAGTAGGGCGGAAATAATTAGGATCCACCTTTACTACGACTTTGCCTTTGGGTACCTGATACTCCGGATTTTTACATTCAACAATGACCGCATACTCTTTTTTGCCTTTCCCTTTAAACATCAACTCTATGCCAACCTCTCTGAATGCCATTTTTACAAACTCCCTAATCTCTGTGGTCACTCCTGTGGCTATGACCCAATCCTCCGGTTTTTTATATTGAAGGATTTTCCACATGAGCTCCACATAGTCTTTGGCATGGCCCCAATCCCGCTTAGC
Organism: Saprospiraceae bacterium; assembly: GCA_016709995.1. Lineage (NCBI taxonomy): Bacteria > Pseudomonadati > Bacteroidota > Saprospiria > Saprospirales > Saprospiraceae > Saprospiraceae bacterium. The sequence continues at coordinate 3,102,895 of JADJLQ010000001.1, read as the reverse complement.
ATTGAGATTACCCAGAAACAGGGTGTCCTGCAATCCCAAAGCAATTTTGGCTACAGCCCGGGTAATTTTGCGGGTGACAAAAGTCTCTCCCCTCAGAGGAGATTCATGATTGAACAAGATTCCATTGCAGGCAAATATATTATACGCCTCCCGGTAATTGACGGTGATCCAATATGCATACAATTTTGCTACCCCGTAAGGAGACCGTGGATAAAAAGGTGTCTTTTCTGATTGAGGGACTTCCTGCACCAAACCATATAATTCTGAAGTAGAGGCCTGGTATACTTTCGTTTTTTTCTCCAGGCCGAGGATTCGTATTGCCTCCAAAATTCTAAGTGTACCGATACCATCCACATCTGCTGAATATTCCGGTTCCTCAAAACTAACCTGTACATGACTCATTGCCCCGAGGTTGTATATTTCATCAGGCTGCACCAATTGGATGATGCGGATGATATTCGTGCTGTCCGACAAGTCCCCATGATGCAGGATAAATTTTTTATTTTCTATGTGCGGGTCCTGGTAGATATCATCGATGCGACCCGTGTTGAACATAGACGCTCTGCGCTTGATACCGTGTACTGTATATCCTTTTTTTAATAATAAATGAGAGAGGTAGGCACCGTCCTGACCTGTGACACCGGTGATGAGGGCTGTTTTAGACATTTTGCAAAGGTATTAAACCAAAACATTATATTAAATAAATTTATAATATTAATTCAAGCATTTAGGTCTGGTGTAGTGTATTTTTTTTGCAGGGTTCATCGAAATATGATTAATTCCTAGTTACAAAATCTACAATCTTTTGCGTAACTCTTTCTGCACCAACACTATTCACATGTGAATTATTATAAAAATTTTCTTTGTGAGTGCACATGGTATCCATGGTCATATCATAAAATTGGACCAGCGGGTTTTGCATGGCATCATAAGTGTTTCGATAAGCATCCAAATTTAACATCAACTCCTGCCCCTTTATATAAGTTGGCATAAAACGATCAAAACTTTAATATTTTTTTCATTCAAAAGTTTGATGGTGGACCTATATTTTTCAAGGATAAAGGAATCCAATCCCATAATAATAGGTTTCGAATTAGCATTCAATTCATCTACATCGACTTGCCAATCAGCATATTTTGGAGTGTACCCTAAATTTGGATCGCTCAAATCGGTATGTTTTAATTTATTTACCCAGCCTATCATACTTGCTTTATAATATGGATGTTCCATAATTATGAATTTGTAAAATGGTACATACCTAACTTTAAATGCCAGGTCAGGCTGCACATCCCGTAGGGATTGATAAATATTGGAATTACTGATATTTGCAACATATCGATCAATGCTCGTCACAGCCTTATTATTTTCCAGGTTCATGATAGTCTCTGTCAAAATGACCAATTCCAGGCTATCATTGTTTTGCGCATGTTCTTTTATAAGCCCATTATACTGAAGAAATCTTGTACCATCTATGGAAAAATTATAACAAGACTTATTCAGTAAATGCACCAACTTTGGGGAGCTTATACCCACCTCTCCTACTGAAGAGCCAAAAATGGCCACTTGTGGCTTGATTGAATTGCTACAGATAAGGTTTACTTTATAAAAATGACTGTAACTACTGTTTTTGATCCCAATGCTAATAAGGGTCTCTATGAGGTACAAGAAAGTTGCTACTAAAAACCAAAACAAAATTGTTTTTATGATATTACCTTTATTCAAGGGGCCTTAGAACTGAAAATAAATAAATTGGTTGGTATTAAATACTCCGATAAGCAATATACCGGTGATCAATCCAAGGTAAACGCTCCATTGTATCAATAGCGGTGATTTTTCAAACCGAACTACCCAACCTCTTACAATCATGGCCTCTAATATGAAAAGCATCAGCGCTAAGCATAAGGTCAAGCAAAACTTCCACCAGGGTAAACCCAAATAGGTAATATTGCCGTGAAAATCATCATTGAATAAATGAAAATATCCTCCGGCATTATGTGGATGAAACAAATTGGTCACTATGTGCAAGGCATTTTGAAAACCATTCGCTCGAAAAAAAATCCAGGCAAAATTGACTAACAAAAATGTAAAAAGTATATTAAACCATTTGATTTTATTAAAAGGATTTGCTCCGTTAATAATAGTCCAAATCCAAAGAAAAATAAAATGTAAACCTCCCCAAATAACAAAATTCCAACTGGCTCCGTGCCAAAATCCGCTCAATAAGAATACAATCAGTACATTTAGCACTAGTTTTGTCTGACCCACTCTATTTCCTCCTAAAGGTATATACACATAGTCCCTAAACCAGGAAGACAATGAGATATGCCATCTCTTCCAAAATTCATTAATGTTTTGAGAGAAATAGGGCATTTTAAAGTTTGTCATTAATTTAAAGCCCATGGTCCTGGCTGAGCCAATAGCGATGTCACTATAACCTGAAAAATCACAATAAATTTGAATTCCAAAACACATTGTGGCCAAAACATATGCAAATCCAGTGTGATCTCCCAAATGATTATATACACTATCTGTCATGGCTCCAAATCGATCTGCCACTACTGTTTTTTTAAAAAGTCCCCATAACATAAGCCTGAGTCCGGAAATCATTGCCTGGTGATTATATCGATGATCGATGTGCAGTTGTGGTAAGATATGCTGCGGCCTTTCTATTGGTCCAGCCACCAACTGTGGATAAAACATAACATACAAGGCATAATATCCTAGATGTCTCTCGGCTTTAAATCTTCCTTTATATATCTCAAAATTGTAGGCCATTGCCTGGAATGTATGAAATGACAAACCTATCGGCAATATAATGTTGAGATATTTTAAAGGGTGGTGGACAATATGCAAATCATCCAAAAATGAATTGATATTCTCAATAAAAAAGTCATAATATTTGAAATAGGCCAAAACACCAATATTGGCCACTATGCTAAGCAATAGGTATACCCTTTTTCTTTTACCACTGGTTTGTTCTATTTGTATACCGGCTATATAATCAATGCCAATCGTGAAAAATAAGATAAGAATGTAAACAGGAATAAAGGCCATGTAAAATATACTGCTGGCCAATAACAAATGCAACCATCTGTATTTGTGGGGCAACAAAAAGTATATCAGTGTAACAATGGGGAAAAAGATAACGAACTGTAAAGAATTAAATAACATTGACTAGGCTAATGAACTGTCCATTGGAGGGACACCCTTGATTATTTTTGAATGCAGATTACTTCCTGGGAATATGATCGTCCAGGCAGTTAGAAATATTAATTTTAAATCTAACAGAGTTGATTTGTTATTGTTATACCATATTTCAAGTTGACCCTTATAAGGCGCTATTACTGATTTATAGAATTCTTTTGGTTCAAGGGATGACGCTGAAATTAATTTTTCTTCATCTCTAAAAATGACAGACCCGATTCCGGTGATACCTGGCTTAGACCTGTATACCTGGCTTTTAATGTTTTCAGGATAATAGTCAAAGGTTTCCTGGGTGAGTGGCCTGGGGCCGACAATGCTCATATCTCCTATCAGTACATTGATCACCTGGGGTATTTCGTTTAACTTGGTTATTCTCAAAATTTGCCTATTGGCAGGACCCTGGCATCATTTCTTAAAGTAATGCTTCCTGTACCTATTTGCGGACTATTTTTTAACATAGTAGCAAATTTGAGAATGTTAAATGGCTGATTTTTATATCCTATTCTTTTTTGCCGATAAAATATTTCTCCTTCGCCCGTAAATCGTAAAAGGATCATGAACACTAAAAATACAGGTGAGAAAAGTATTAATGCTATTAGCGCTAAAATAATGTCTATGATTCTTTTAATGAACGGATACATGAATCACATTTTTTGATCCAGATTCATACCAGTCTCATGATGATTAAACTCGGGAATCACCGACTCTAAGATCTGCACGATTATTTTTTTGTCTGTCAGGCCCTCAAAAGCTAATTCAAGCTGGCTAATGGCGTTAAATAATTTATCGGAATTGGTGGAATCTAAGTGTGGAATCACACCCAGGGATTCATAGGTAGTCATGTCCGGAGATTCCTGTGGAGTAAAAAATTCTTCATATAATTTCTCTCCACTGGTTTCACTTTTAAAAAAATAAACAGGATACACGCCTGCTTGAATCAAACTGGTATTTTCTTTAGCTTCCTGCTCAGATTGACATATTTTGACTTCATAATTAAGACTTTTTAATAGCTCCAGCGTGATATCAGCAAACGATACAAGGTCATGAGTATCTAATTTTGGGAAAAATATTTCACCAGAGTTGCCCAATACTGAAGCCAAGAGGCAAATTTGTCCTGCTTCTTCCGGAGATACAAAAAACCTTTTTACATCATTTGGACAAGACAGCGGTTGATGCTTGGGGATTCTTTCCAGATAACCCGCCAAAAGACTCCCATTCGAAAAGGCCACATTCGCAAATCTTGCAGTGGTAACATTTATTTTGGATGCATAGGACATGATCAAAAGTTCCATCAATTTCTTGCTGGCTCCCATAATATTGATGGGGTTAGCTGCTTTGTCTGTGGACACACAGAAAAAATGTTTTGGTGGATATTTTACAAGCTTTTCTAATAATTTGCCGGCTTCAATCACATTATTTTTCAATAGAGCTTCAATGGAATAAATATCTTTTTCACTCCGCACGTGTTTATGTGCTGCAAAATTAGCAATAATATCAAAGGGTCCTTCTGCGGCCAGAATTTTATCAAAAACCCGATCATTAAAATTGATAGGGTAGGATTTAAACTCATTGGGCAGGCTGATGTCTGTTCTGCTTCTGCACTCACGCACCAGTTCAGTAAGTCCGTTTTCATTGATATCGACTACAACCAGTTTATATGGGCTATATTTCAGTAAAGTCAAGATGTAAGATGACCCTATGGTTCCGGCTCCACCTATGACGAGTACAGATTGATTCTTGATTTCTTTTTCAATCCTTGTTTTGTGAATGGATAGATCCTGAGCGAAAAAACTAGAATCTCTATTTGTAATTTTCTTCGAAATAAAATCTTTTATATCAAATGTGGAAATCATGGTAGCGGATTGTAAGAATGAGGTGATTTCTGTATATTTTGTTTAAAAAGGGGTGAAATGTATTCATGTATTTTAAAGAGATATTTCCCAAAAAGTATCAACAGGTTGGTATACACTCCATTGGTTTTGCAGGCTGCTATTATTTCTTTATTGAGGGCATATTTTACCATAGGCGACTTATTACTGGCGCCCCCAGTTCTCATAAAGGCTTCAATATTGTTATTAAATACACTTTTTACGTATTGATCATAGATCGATTTCTTGGCAAAAATGTCGGATGCGGAGGAGTGTAACCAAATGCAAACATCCAGAGTCTAAAATTTTGGAAGAATAATCCCTGACTATTTTTACTAAATTGTCCGGCTTAACAAAGTACACATTGCCATAGATTGCATCCAGGCTATTGTTTTTAAAAGCAGCAGCTACGTACTCCAGCACTTTGTCGTGTGCATAATAATCATCTGAATTAAGGATGCCTACTATGTCACCGGTTGATGATCGAATGCCCTTATTCATAGCATCAAATATACCAAGGTCTGGTTCTGATATGATTTTGCTTACGTGCGGAAAAGTGCTGGCAATATTCAGAGTATTATCAGTAGACATACCATCTACAATAATATGCTCGACCTCTTTATATGATTGTGTTGCGATACTTTGGAGGGTATCTTTTATTGTGCCTGCACTATTAAAAGTAGGGGTGATAATTGAAATTTTCAAGCTAATTTTTTTTGAACCACTTAGACTATTAAGGAATATTGAGGAATTTTGTTTTGAACCACTAAGACCACAGAGGAACACTATGGAATTTATTCTTTTTTCGATTACCTGAGGCTCACTCTTAGTGTATCTTAGTGTACTTAATGTTTAATATTATGGTCTTTAGTGGTTGCTCTCACGAGTAATCACACAGTTCTCCATGACCAGCATATCCATACTGGTCCTCAGATAGCAGCTCAATGCTTCTTCCGGTGTATTCACGATGGGTTCATTTTCGTTAAACGAAGTGTTCAGTAAGATAGGAATACCCGTCTTCTGCCTGAATTTTTCTATAAGGGCATAATATCTTGGTGATACTTCTTTATCTACTGTCTGTAACCTGCCTGTACCATCCACATGAGTCACTGCCGGGATGAGAGATCTTTTTTCTTCTTTGATCGGATACACCTTTTCCATAAATGGCACTGCATCCGTTTTGGTAAAATATTCTCCTGTGTATTCTTTTAAAATGGAAGGAGCAAAAGGGCGAAAACTTTCTCTGCGTTTAATTTTTAAGTTTAAAAGTTCTTTAGCCTGGTTGTTGCGCGGATCAGCCAGAATAGACCGTGCCCCCAGCGCTCTCGGTCCGAACTCCGCTCTGCCATTGAACCAACCCACTACTCCTGGTTTGATCAATAGATCTGTTACGACTTCATAGAGCGTATCGTCATCGTATTTTTTATATTCAATTCCTTTTGCTTTTAATAAAGATTCTATCTGATCATTTGAATACTTTGCACCGGTATAGGCCGAATATACTGGTGCAACCCGCTGATTGCCCAGAATATGGTGATACCCATACATGGCACTCCCCATGGAGATACCTGCATCATGCCCCGCAGAAGGTATATAGACATCTTTAAATCCGGTAGCATCTATCAATTTGCCATTAGCTACTGAATTTTGGGCGACACCACCAGCCAGGCACAAATAAGTCTCGCCGGTTTTTTTCTTAAATGACCGGCTATATGAAATATTAATTCTTCCGTCACTCTTTGTACCGATGCTGCCAGATCCTTGTGATACTGGGTTAATTCATCTTCTTTTTTTCTGGCAGGACCAAACAAGGATATAAACTTTGATGAATATAAATGTCCTACGTTGGGGATATTGTTTTCATAGTGCATGCCTGCTTTGGTGGGGTTGACAAAGTATGATTGATCCCATGAGAATAGACCACTTGGCAGAAAGTTCAATAACTTTTTAACTTCAGTAGTATGCTTTGGTTGGCCATAAGGAGCAAGACCCATTACCTTGTATTCATCTCCATAATGAGGAAAGCCTAGAAATTGAGTGAATGCGGTGTAAAATAAACCGCAAGAGGTAGGAAAGTCTACGCTATCCAGTACTTTGAGTTCATTACCTTGACCTACACCAATCATCGTGGTCGTAAAATCTCCGGATCCATCGATGGATAGTACCGCCGCCCGATCGAAAGGGGAAGCATAAAATGCGGAGGCGAGATGACTCCTGTGGTGTTCCAGCAGCATCAATCTTTTTTTGATCAATAGTGTATCCAGGCTCCCATCCACTTCAAATAACGCCTTTTTCATATCGACCACCACAGATTGATTTTTGAGCCGATCTCTTATGGTCAATAGAAGCGAAGGATCAGAAATCAATAGCTTTAATTTTTTCCAAAGCTTTGCTTTCGGATCTCGCCCAATAGTGATGTAGTCTATGTCTTTTAATTGTATTCCCTCCTCTCTGAGACAAAATCGAATCGCTTCCATGGGGAATCCCGCCCAATGTTTGATACGGGTGAATCTTTCTTCTTCCGTAGCGACGAGGAGCTTGCCGTCTTTAAGAAGGGCTGCTGAGGAATCAGCGTGAAATGCGTTGAGGCCTAGTATGTACAAAGTTTATATGAATTATTGAATTTTCAATTATGAAGAGGGGGTATATATTATTGACTTGCTTCCGCACACTCCCAGCCCCGTGCCGACGGCAGGCAGGCCTGAAGGGGAGGTCAACCGCACTTCAGGTAATGCCATTGGTCATTATTATTGACTTGCTTCCGCACACCCCCAACCCCGTGCCGACGGCAGGCAGGCCTGAAGGGGAGGTAAACCGCACTTCGGGTAATGTCCAACTTTTCATTCCCAAGGGTTATCTATATATTATTGACTTGCTTCCGCACACCCCCAGCCCCGTGCCGACGGCAGGCAGGTCTGAAGGGGAGGTCAACCGCAATTCGGGTAATGCCATTGGTTATTATTATTGTCTTGCTTCCGCACACCCCCAGCCCCATGGATTACAATTCAACTTCAAGATTTTGATTTCGACAATTACTGTCAAAGGAATTAATCAAATATCATCACGCTTTTTGAAAATGATGACCTCATCTTTCTGCCTGAATTCAATATTAAATTGATCAAAAACCACTTCCCTGCCCAACAAGATATCCTCGCATTCCGGATTTAATAACCAGGCAATCGGAGCTTTAAATGTATGTTCTTCAATAATCATCTCTATATTGCGCAGCACATACTCTACTGTACCATTCACACTTGCTGCCATTTCAACCACTTCACTTTCAAATCGATCGAACCCTAATTTTTTTCCTACTTCCAAAGAAATGCTAGATATATCGGCTCCTGAGTCAACCAGCATCTCTAATAATTCCTGATTATTTTTAAAGCGAATGGATACAACGATATTTGGCTCCCAGACATCTTTGTGCAGTGGCCTGAAATGAATAGGAACTAATCGCCTTAAACCACCATAGGTATACGGGTTTAAGTATTTAATAATATGCCATGCTCCTGTATTGTTGGCTACTTCCATCACTTCTGCAGCATTTCTGTTATGTGCAATGATACCCACATCGCCATTGTAAGCAATCCATTGGCCCTTATATTTTCGCAGCAAATTTTGGTTCTCCTTTAACCATATTTTTGCATTGGCCAGTAATTTTTTTGAATCTTCCATAGTGATGGCTTTGACTTTTAATCTTAGTTAAATATTATAAATCTTAAAATTACCTACTTTTTAATTAAGTAAGATGGCCTTGCTTCCGCACCCTCCTGCCTACAGTGGAGGTCAACCGCACTTCGGGTAATGCCATTGGTTATCATTATTGTCTTGTTTCCGCACACCCCCACCCCTGCCGACGGCAGGCAGGCCTGAATGGGAGGTCAACCGTACTTCGTTATTCTTAGTATGTACAAAGTTTATATGAATTATTGAATTTTCAATTAGGAACACGAATTATCTATTATTGTCTTGCTTCCGCACACCCCCAGCCCCGTGCCGACGGCAGGCAGGCCTGAAGGGTAGGTCAATCGCACTTCGGGTAATGTCCAACTTTTCATTCCCAAGGGTCATCTATATATTATCGACTTGCTTCCGCACACCCCCAGCCCCGTGCCGACGGCAGGCAGGCCTGAAGGGGAGGTCAACCGCACTTCGGGTAATGCCATTGGTTATTTATTTATTTATTGTTGTCTTGCTTCCGCACACCCCCAACCCCCTGAAGGGGAGTTCAACCGCACTTCGTTTCATTACCAATGGTTATTATTGTCATGCTTCCGCTCACCCCCAGACCCCATGCCGACGGCAAGCAGGCCTGAAGGGGAGGTCAACCGCACTTCGTTAGTCCTGGTATGTACAAAGTATATATGAATTATTGAATTTTCAATTATGAACACGGGACTAATGTAGACTTTCAAACTTGCCGCGGCCCAAGAACTATCGAGACTGGTTACTGTGCCATATTCTTTCCTCCGATACTATTGGTTATCAACCTATTATACAACATTTCAGCAAAAAAAATGTTTTTACATTCACAGATTATTAGTATATATGTTTGATAGTTAGACAATTGTAATGATTTATTCAGATTGAATATTCAGTTCATCAGTCCGCTACTTTATACAGAAATGCCTTCGAGGTCCTTTGATTAAAAATATTCCTGGTGGCCAGTTTATAAGATGTGCTATCAATCAGGATGCCGGCAGTACTCGATAATGTATCAAATAAATAATAAGTTGATTTACCGCTCAAAATAGGCGATGAATCAAAGTACCTGGTTTCATAAGGCACATAATTTTGATTGATAAATAAGTGAGCTCTCAAGCTGGGTACTACTACTGACTCAGCTGGAAGACTCAAGGTATCCATCCAACGATAAAGTGAGAAGGTATAGGCCTTGTCTTGTAAACATTTTATCCTGTAACTCTTGAAAAAATTGGCAGGCAGTGTCGAGTACAACAAACTGCAAATGAGGATAAAATTAATGGTTAGTTGCGTGATCAACACCATCTTGATAAAAGGAAAGGCATATAATTTGGTGCTAAAAAGTAAACTCAAATTCATCAGCAAAAATGCTGTCATCATAAATCTGGCGGCCTCCATTTTTAACAGAAGATCTATTATCAATAAGAAGCATCCCATTGCAAAAAAAAAGCAACTCGATATACCGATTTAAAGTCACCGAATAAAAAAAAGAATTCCTGCCAAACCAATTGTGGTCGTATATATGCCCAGACTGGGTGGCACCCAAATATAGGCTATATTAAATCCAGGATCGCCAGTTAGGTAATGAATAAAATTGGTCAACCCAGTGGAAGACCCGGATAAAAATGGAGAGACTGGGTCCCTATAATTAAAATAATTAAAAAGATGAATGGGTGATAAAAATGCAAGATAAAATCCGGCCAGCACAATAAACAGTTTAACCAATGAATGTCCAGTCTTTTGCATGATGCTTGTCGCTATAAAAACTATAATTAATACTATAACCGGCAAATAAAAAGTATATTTTAAAGTGAGTGAGTAAAACAAAGGTAATCCCAGCACCATTAGATATTTATAATCATGTCTCTGGCTTTGCAAGGATAAAAATGCTATTACACCAGTTAATATGGCTAAATCTCCTGACAACTGAGGTTTTTGCGTGCTAACCAAGAAAAGAATACAAGGCATACTCAACAGGGCATATAGAAATAATTCCTTGCCCGGTCCTTTGAAATAAGTTCTGATGGTTAATACAAACAACAAGAGCCCGGTCCATTGGATGACCGCGCCCAAACAATCTATCCCATTGGCTATTCCAAGCAAATTGATATACTCGCCGTACCCCAACAGTCGTGCATGTAACCAATATTCACCGATACCTTGATTACTACCATTTCGCAATATCTGCAATGGAGTCGCCAGGTGATACGAAATGGAATCCGCATCTGTCACCGGTGCAATAGCTATTAGGAATAAAGCTAACAACATTAGGTTCTGAATCGAGTCCTTTGAAAATATTTTCTTATAACCAGCCCGTTGAAATTGGATGATCTTTATTGAACCTATATAGACTCCATTAAAAATAAATAAACTGCCAAGCACTTTCAATAGTATGGTTTGATGAAAGGCCAAGGCAGAAATACTAAATAAACTCTCCCCCAATACAAGCAACAGGGCATAAAATGAAACTGAGACCCGTAGCCAGTGATTTTCAACCAGGGTAATAAATTTGCTTCCCTTGACTGCCAGGTTCCAGAAAGACAATACCAGCATACATGCTCCAAACCAAGACCAAACAGGATTACTCACTAATCCTTCATACGTAATCTGATTAATTTGAAAAGGTATCAAGATTGTTTATTAAATATAGTCACTTCTTTCTCATTATTTAAGAGGAACACCTAGTCCTACCTTGGTCAGTCAGGCTCCCCCCAAACATCTCCCTATACTTCTCAACCAATTCCTCCACCTTCGTATGCGCGCGCGCGTACACCAACGCCCCCTGGCAGTGCTTATCAAACTCAGCCTGATCCCAGGATGCTGCTTCTTCTATAGCCTTGATCCAGGCTTGTTTGTCTGATAGCGGTAGCTCCCAACCGGCATGGTATTCTTGAAGTTTTTTCCAGGGAGTCTGGTCGGAGATGAGGACTGGACGGCTGGCAGCCAGGGATTCTATGATGGCATTCCCATAGTTTTCACCAAGAGTAGGCAGGACCATGAGATGATGAGCCTGTAGTAGCTCCTTTATTTTATGATTGGGAATTTCTTCAATGAGGTGCACTTTTATATTTGCGGGCAGGTCCTTTATTGTTTTATTACACCGGTCAAAATAATGGTGGTCTTCTTTGCTTCCGACAATGGTAAAACATATGGAACTAGTCTTCATAGCTTGTAGCAGCTCTAAAACAAAATGAATGTTTTTTATCGGATGAAATCTGCCTATACAACAGATATTCAATGCGGAAGACTCTTTTTTAAAAAAACTGATACACTCCTCTATTGGCGGTGGGAGATTGTCGATCACATAGGTCCTGGAAGGACCAAAGATCTGCTCTACCTCGTGCTTTTCCTGTTCATTGGTAGCGTGGAAACTAAATTTTTTATGCAGGTTAAAAATTTTGATTAGCTGAAAATATACTGATTTTAAAAACTTATTTTTTTTGAGTGCGCTTGGTTTAAGTGTACCTCTTGGTGCCAGGATATACCGTGGGTTTAATTTAACTGCATGGGCTGCCCTGACAACATCAATGGTACTGTTCCTGGAAAAAGGGCTGTAGAAATAAATCGAGTCCGGCTGTAGTTCGGACAATAATTTCTTTATTAAATTGAATGAATATTTTTCTTTGGAGGCATAATAAACTTTGACACCTGGTGCAAAAGGCACCCATTGATTGATGACAATGTTCTCCATCATCTTTTCCTCCTTTAAATCGTAAGCACTGGTGAGAATAAAGATCTCAAACGAATCAGATAATGCAGAGACTAATCTAAAAACCGAGTGAATAGGGCCGCCGGCTTTGAAGGCAGGATAGTACCAGTCGATACAAATTAGGATAGATCTCATGAGGCTATTTGAAAACCTGGATTCACCACTTTTGGCCTCAATAGTCCCGGGACTAGCTTAAATAAAACGTAAAGAAATACTGTGATCTTAACCAATGAATTTAGGGCTTGCATAGTATCGTTTTCCATGCAATAAATGGTCTCGTAAAACAGAAGGGGCATCCACATAAAAAGCAATGGCTTATGGGATGCTATTTCAATAAATTTATTATGTACAAAACCTATTGTTAATCCAAATAAAAACATGAAAGCTATACCGCCAACAACACCAAAACTACCATAGGCTTCACCAATAGGGCCAACATTCACAGTATGTCTGACCCTTAAATTGGCATAATATTTCATATTAGCTATGCCACCAGCCTCCGGCTTTGAAGGCCAAAATAAGCGGGGAACTAAAGTTGATAATATCTTTGTACCTAAGACTGCTCCATTGTCAAAGGCCTGCCTTTTGGGAATGTTTTTCATGACTAAGCCAAGGTAAAATCCATTATTAAACCTTAGTGTCAATGGAAATATATTTTTAATATTCAAAACTTCTTTAATATTCAGGAGATTATTAATAAATACATCACTAAAGCGAGTTACTGTTACTTCAGATTCAACTTTAGATTTCAATAAAGACCTAAAATTACTTTTTGTGAATTGCAATGTCATAGTAATAATTAACGCCACGGAAATCATTATTGCTTTATTTTTGAATTTGTATTCTTTTCCAATAAAAATTACTGAGACCACTGTAACACCCATATAGAAAACAATAGTAAACATAGTAGCCTTAATTCCAGTATATAATATCCATAGAGTAATAGCAGTAACCAAAGCATAATCAAGATGCGACTTCTTCTTCTTAAAGATTAATATAAATAGAGCAGGAAAAATCATTAAGAATAGTAGCATGTCAATATAATTCAAAAAAGACGGCATATAGTTCCTGGCGTAAAAGGAAGGGATAGAAATCAATATCATTGGATAAGCCCATTTCGGATCCAGTTGTTCTTTAAATGACCTTATTATATTTTTACCAATTTCCTTTTCATTCCTAAATCTATTCAGGTTCATTCCAAGTATAAACAAAAGAATAACGGGGTATGCATATTGAAAGTATACTGCAGATTTTACTGGCATAACAAAATCAAAAATAACCGCTTGTCTAAAAGTGCTATTAAAATAAGTATAAGATAAAATAGGTCCCACAAAATAAAGAATACAACTATACAAGCTAATGATATCAAGTATAATAAATTTTTTAGAAAACAATAGTATTGTTTGTAAAAATACTAAAAGAGTAAAATATAGTGCTAAATTTTGGTATGATAAGCCAAATATTGGAGCAATGACAAACAAAAGGATAATGCTGGTGTACTTCCTTTTGCTCAATTAGTTTTATTTAGTATCTGAGTAAGTCTTATTTCGTATGTATGGCACCTGAATGCCTTCTGGTGTCCATTTTCTCGAATTTTCAAAGTATCTTTTACATATTTAGATGCAAAATTTATATGCTCTTTTAATTCTTCAAAAGTTCTAAATGTTAGTATTTCTTTTCGGGTTCAAAGCATTCTTCTATTGCGGGACGATGCTCCATGATCTGTAATCCCAGCTCCTGCAATTTCGAATGCGCGACAATTCAATGAATCAAACTCTGTCATGCTGGTCGAGTTTATACAGGCTAGTGCACTTCCAAACTCCATGCTTTTTTCTTCTTTTACTATATATTTGTGTGTATATACTGGTAATATTTCTGGTGCTACCCATCTAGGAAGTTTATTTCCGAATAGCGTAATTTGATATTGATTTTCTGCTATTAATTTTCTTAGCAAAAAATGCCTGTATTCATATGTATTTCCGGCAAATAGTAAGTTATTATTTCCTTCAATACTATTCCACTTATGCCAATCAGGGTTCATAGCCTCATGCAAATGATGTGCATTGATATCCAGGGAGCGCAGTTTTTGAACGGCAAACCGGTCCTTGATGAATACAAAGTCCCAACCATAACACAACAAACCCTGTTTTTGCATATTGGCAGCTGTATCACCCCACCAGCATATGGTAAGTATGGATTTGGACTTAAGTTCTAACAATACTTCTTCATTCAACGCTTGTGTCAGGCAAAGTACCAGGTCCGGTTTAAATTCTTTGTATACTTGTAGCAACCATTTTTCCTGCAAGCTAAATCGATTGGGAAATAACCTGGCTTCCACTTGTTGGATGATATGGCGGGCATTGTCATTGAGTACCCGTAACTGCCTCGGCATGGTGAGTACTTCATGGCCCATTTTCCTTAGGGTGTAAGAGACATTGTCTTCAAAATTGTCCTCGTAGCAGATATTGGGAATAATGATCTTCAAGTTATCGCTATACTGCCTGATTATTTATTAAATACGTATTGCTCCAATATCTCCCTGTTGGACTCGATCCACGAAGCCATCTGATCTATCCCTTGCTCAATGGCCACCATGGGCCGCCAACCTAAATCTTGCCGGACTTTGTGAATATCGGATACATATACTTTCTGATCACCGGGGCGCCAGGTCCGAAGCCCGGATTAATTTCTTTGTTAAAGCGCCTGGCCAATATTTTTACCAGTTCATTTAATGATAGGGTATGCTGAGGGCCACCGCCCACATTGTACACTTTGCCTGCGCATTGGTCCTTATTCAGGATAGCGAGTTCATACAGTCTGACCAGGTCCTCTACAAATAGTACATCCCTGATCTGCTTGCCGTCTCCAAAAATGGTGATGTTTTTACCCAGCAGAGTGGCTATGGTAAACCATGCTACCCAGCCCTGGTCTTCGATGCCAAATTGCCTGTTTCCATAGATACAGGACTGTCTCATGACCACTGTAGGCAGGCCATACATGCGCGCATAATCCCTGACATACTGATCACCAGATCCTTTACTACAACCGTAGGGCGAATAAAAATCCAATTGCATATCTTCAGACACGCCGGATACCATGGTGTCATATTCATATCTTCCATTGCGTTCGGTGATCCCTACCTGGTCCATTTTGCCATACACCTTATTGGTAGATGAAAATATCAATAAGGGGTGCTGACGGTTTATTCTTAAAGCTTCCAACACATTAAACGTACCCAAGGCATTGATTTCAAAATCTTCCCTTGGATTAGTCACAGAGGTAGTCACGGCCACTTGTCCAGCGAGGAGCAATACGCCATCTATATGCCCCAGATCAGCCAAACTGGTGCATATCAGCTCAAAATCCCGGATATCCGCCCTGATAAAAGGGATCGTATATTTCTGTTGGATTTGCTGCAAATTATATTCACTGCCTATCCTGGACAGATTGTCGATGATGATGACTTCATGGCCTCTTTCGACAAAATAATATGCACTGTTGACTCCTATAAATCCGGCACCGCCAAATATGACTATTTTCATTCTAAATATTAAATTTTAGCTTGTTAATTGGTGATAGATAGCAGCATATTGCTGTGCAATCATCACAGGATTAAAACGTTTTATATTTTCAAATCCTTTATTGACTAAACCTGCCCGGTAGGTAGGGTCTCCGATGAGTTTTAATATACCCCTTCTTATATCCAGGACATCGAAAGGATCTACCAGTTGGGCTGCCTCCCCAGCTACCTCAGGCATAGAGGAGATATTGCTGGTGACAACCGGCAGGCCCATCGCTTGTGCTTCGATAATCGGCATACCAAAACCTTCGTAAGTAGAGGCGAATAACAATATATCCATCTCGCGATATTTAGCAGACATCTGCACCTGGTTTAATCCTGACTCATAATAATAAGGATGCCCGCTTTGCTCCAATAGCTTCATATACTGATCTTCCTTTTGAGCCACCATATGTATTTCACAAGGAATATCCTGTAAGGCCTCCAGGCATCGGAGAATGTTTTTGTTAGGAGCACTCCCGATCATAAGTATTCTGGGAGTGGACGAAAAGGGCTTAAAGGTCCTTGGCTTAAAAACAGCAGAAAGGGCGATGGGCACTACTTTCACTTTATCTTCCGGGCACCCTGTGAGTTCTATAATTTCCTTTTGAACCTGAGAAGATATGGTCGTTGACCGCACACCTTTTGACTGGTAGATCCAGCCATAAATATTTTAAAATCTTCCTTTTAATACCCGAATTATTTTTTAAGAACACACAGTCGAGGATGGTCTGGACAGTCCTGTTCTTTTTCAACAAAATACCTACAAAAGAAATATCACCGGTGATGTGATTGACCTCGCCCTGATTCATCCAAGCTGCTACCATATTGTATATACGTGGTAATATGCCTTTACTATAAAATGGGGCTATCCAGGTATTAGCGGCAATCATAGTCGGAAGGTAATTTCTAACATCATTAAATATAATCTCCACTGAGAAATGAAAATCACGAATGGGCTTCCGCTGAAAAAAAAGTAACTTTGATTGAATCTTGATTGTTCATTGTTCAAGCTAACAAGGCTTTCAAATTTTCATTACACCTGGTTATATTAAAATCAGAATCTTTGATCATGTGGTTTATTTCTTCAGAGCGGATAGCAGGTGCAAACTTGTGAATAGCATCCAGCCATAATCTTTCTGTTAAAGGCAATATTTTGACCAATTGAGAATCTACCATGGCTTCTATTGGAACACGATCAGACATTATCACTGGCAATTGATTAGCTTGCGCTTCTACGGCTACCATTCCAAGTCCCTCAAATAAACTGGGAAATAATAAGATATCCGCTCCGGACATTAATGCAGGGATATCTTTCCTGGGGCCTGTAAAATAAATTTTATTGCTGAGGTCCATCTCTGCTATATTCTTTTCCATCTCTAAGCCGGAATGTCCCTTATCTCCTACAAAAAGAAAGTGATATTTATCGCTCGACATCGACAATTTCTTGGCCAGGTCAAGGGCAAACAATGGATTTTTTTGATTGGCATAAGGATTATCAACCTCTAATCTTAATCTTCCTATAAATAAAATTAGGATTTGACCTGGTTTTGTTTTGAATTCGTCTCTGATCTTCCTTCTGGAAAGATTAGAAAATGTGAATTTGTTTATGTCAAATGCACAGTGAATGGATTTGATTCGAATACGAAGGTACGGCCACCTATCGTATCCATACTCATTCATAACCTGCTCAGAAGTACCCGTTAATTTATCAGATAAAAAAGCCATTAGCCATCTGCCAATCTTATATGTTAATTTCCTGGTTAGATTGCTTTTATAATGCCAGGTTTGATTTAGAGGGTTATGTAAATAGGCTACCTTCAACATTGAAAATTTGTAAAGCGCCAGAAAGTGCCATCCTGCACCATAATCCGTATGGTCAAGAATCATATCATAGTTAGTATCTTTCAAAACTGAGACACAATAACTTCGAAATTTGAATATATGCTTGGTGCTATATTTAAAATAAAAAATAGTACAACCTAATTTTTTGAGTTCCTGATCAAAATATCTTTCCTCCCCCCCCGTGCACAAAAAATCATGAGACAAAGAGTCGCTATTTAAAAATGAAAACCTAGCTAGCTCAACTAGCCAAACTTCGGCACCTCCAATTCCGAATCCGTCAAGAACATGTAAAATCTTCAATTTTAGACAAATTAACTCTTAATAAATAACCGTTTAAAACTGCTTAATAAGAGTATTTTGCAATATATAGTATTTAATTCCATATTAATCCTTAATATCGGCATCTATTTGTAGAGCTTGCAAAATATTTATATTAGTAGGAGTAAATTAATTCTTAAAAGTAAATTGAATCTAAATACTAACCTGAAGCAAATAACAGACTAATATATATAAGGCTAATATTGAAATGTTTCTACTATCTTATTGCTATAATGTAAACACAATATATAAAAAAGAAATTTGTATAAGGACATTTGTCGACTTTCTACGCTATTTGGCAGTTCGAAATAAAAACTATATAACACTTAGATATAGAAGCAACTATAAAAATACAAGGCAATAAATTGGTTATGAATATTTTGTATATAGTTGAATTAACTTTAGAGCTCCATTCTTAATATTAAAGTTAGACTCTTCCATAATTTTTAAAGTATGGGGATATTTAATTTTATTTCCAGCATTTAAAATGTCAGATACTTTTCGAGCCCATTGTTTAGATGAATTTTCAATAGAATAAAATTCAACCAAAGAGGGGATTTGGACAACATCTTGTGGAACACCAAAACTTGTTAATGATGGTATGCCTACTGTTTGAGCTTCCAAAATATTTAAACCAAAACCTTCTTTTGGACTCTCAATTCTGGGAAATAGTAATAAGTCACCACCAAACATAATGTCATATACATCATTTCGAAATCCTAAAAGGCGAACTCTATTCGTTAAATTATTTTCAGTAATATTTCTTAAAATTACATCATAAAGCTCACCTTCACCTACAAAAAACAAATATGTATCATCTCGAAGTTTTAATAACTCATTAATAATATCTATACAAAACAGTGGATTTTTTAATGAATACATTCTGCCAACGAAAAGTAATATTTTGGAATTATTTGATATACCAGCCTCCTGCTTTAACCAGTTCTTACTTAAAGTAAAATTAAATCTATTAAGATTAAGACCGAGTTCAAAAACCATCATATCTTTTGAGTAGTGTTTCATATTAATAAAATCATGTAAGGTTGAATATGAATTGGCCCAGATCTCATCACTGATAAAAAATGACAACTTTCTAAAAATAAACAAACCCATTTTTTTTATAAAAATATTACTTGTTGGAAGTGATCTTTCCTGGTTGTGTAGGTGTAAAATAATTCTCTTTTTATTCTTTAATAGTATAGTTGACAATAAATAAAACCCACTTAAATAATCATGATGTACATGTATAATATTAAACCTATTAAAAGAAAGAAACTTTCTCAGCTCCTTTAAAAACAAAAACTTATGACTAATGGTTATAGGGCTATGCACAACTTTTGCGCCACTTTCCAAAACAAGGTGCTCATACTTCCCCTTTTCTGGCAACAAACAATAGAAAGTCCAATCCCAATCAGGTTTGATAATTTTTGATTCACTATAAAGTTCGAACAACCATTTTTCAACTGCTCCGTTATCAAAGTTTTCAATAATATGCAAAATTTTCAATTAGAAAATATTTCTTTTATTAAACATAATTATATACTAACATTGCGGCCAAGCAAAATTTGGTTGCGCTATACTTTTTAAATAGTTAGAGTCACTATGTCGTGGGAACTTAATAAATTTGTCAAAGAAGAAGCTTGTTGTTTGAGCATAACCACTTCCTGGAACAAACCCCATAAAATCAATCTGAACTAACTCTAAACTTCGTAAATATTCACAGGAAAGAGGACATTGATCACTATTGTCTAAAATAATTGTACCTCCAGAACTCAATTTATTAACTGCAGCCTTGCAACAATCTAATCTAAATCCACCATAGTTATCCACTATAATAATGTCAAATAATGAATTTTGAAGTTCAAACATTTTTATTGAATCTGTTATAGTTTGTTCTATTAAAGAATAATTTACATTATTTCCCAACTTTGGCTTGATGAAATAATACCATTCAGGAAGGCATTCAACACTAACAACTTCCTTACACCTCTTTGATAACCAAATAGTTGAATTACCGCTTCCCCACTCAAAAACACGAATATCCTCCAAATTAAACTGATTTAAGAAATCTATTGCAGGATAAGTCCACCATGGGACTGGCTTTTTGTTTTTATCCATAGGTCTATTAGAATACCAAGACCTCAACCATGCATATTTAAATAAAAATCCATGAATTACCTGAAATATTGGCCTATATCTATTATTTAAATAATTAATCATAATACAATCAATAAAAAGAATTTAAAATTTATTTAATGGAACTGTAACCAAAAAATTCTCCCACTCGTTCTTAATTTCTAAACCATATTCATTTTTAGTTTAATACATTCTGAATGTGGATAATCTTTACTTGTAAAACAAACTTTCCGTTGATAATCTAATTTAGAAAATTCATCAACTAATTCAGCATTACAAAGATCTCTCTCGCAAAACTTATTAATTAGATTATTATAATTTAATCTCATAACTCTATAATTCCATTTCTTGGAAGCTTCTAATTCATTTTGATAATGCATAAAGTGAATTTCAATATCAGCCAATAATGCAACAGGGTATTTTTATATTCTTTAATATAACTATAATATTTTGATTTATCAAAATCAATAAATTTTAATTCTAGCTTTAAATAATTAGTTAGATTCTTTAACAACCTAATGTAATCTGGTGAAAAAATAAATAATCCAATAAATGGTGTGTTATATACTAATCCATAATGTTGGTAAATGAATCCACCCCAACAATTGTCTGAAATAATACAAAATTTGGAGTCTTTAAGAAACATCCGTCTAGTAAATTTTAAATACTTTGAATAATAATAATTTAGCATTTAGATACTATTTAGGGTTAATAAACTTATAAGCATCTAATTCTCCCCTTAGGCAAGAAAATTGTATTATTCTGTCACATGAGGGTAGTGTGATTAAAAGAATAATTCTTTTAAATAAGGTTTTAAATTTTATCCTTTCTACACCATAGCCGCGTACATATTTTAATATCACGCTAGAGAAATAAATATTATATGCTAACTGTTTTAGATATTCTATCTCTGTTCTAAATCTTGGTATATAGTGAGACAATTTTAGTGATTCAAAAATTCCAACACCCATACCCAAGTCAATCGCACACATTGCTAAATCATTATCTCCACCTGATAGTAAACTGCCCTTAGTTCTATCCAATATGATAGATCTTGGGCCATTATAATGCGTTTCAGAGTATTTTTCAGCAACGCTTCTTCGAACGCATAAACCTGCTCCGCATGGCATACAATTATTATCAAAGTATACATTAGACCAATGATTTCCGTTAAATTTACGAAATGCTAATAAATTCCAATACTTTTTAGTCCAAGCAGGAGGAACATGTTCAAATTTTAAGTCAATTTGACCGCTAAATGAACCTATCCAAGGAAATTCGTTGAAAACTCTCAAAGCTTCATTTATAAAATTTACAGCTACAAAATTATCGTCATCAAGAAATACAAGATACTCACTATTTGAGTTTTTAATTCCCAAAAGTCTTGCATGAGTTAAGCCTTGCTTATTTTCAAAAATGTATTTAATTTTTTTGACTTTAAAGCAATATTATTGAATAATTCAACATTAAATATACTTGGATCACTATTATTATTTATTATTAGTACTTCTCTAATGCTTTCAAAATTCGAAATATTAATAATATCATCAATGCACCTTTCAAGTAACAGTATTTCAGGATTATAGGTACATATTATCACACTTATCTCATTCATAAAATTATAATTTTAAAAACAATCATTTCTTAACTACATTGATAATCTTTGATACAATATCCCAATCGAACTCATTTTTTATTTTTATTTTAACATTATTACAAAAATTGTATTCTGCATTAGAGATGCAATAAATTCCTGCTACAAATCCCTACAATAAATATCGTGATGCTGACAAAATCGTCAGTTGGTAATAATAAAGTCTTTTCCTTTAGAAAAAACTTTGTTAGGGTTAACCTTGACCAATGAACAATGTCCTCCTGACTCATTAATTAATAATAGAAAGTCAGGCAGGTTTCTAAAAGATGATTCTATTGCAATGCATTTAGTGTGCATTTTTCATTGCGTAACCCTGCTGGCAATCCTTGCCTAATATATGGCTTAGGTTTAATTATTTATTCCTGTTAAAATATTAATTAAAATTGAATCCCAATTATATTCCTCATCCATTTTTTTAATTACTGATTGGCGTATTAGGTTATATTGGCTGGAATTCATATTGGCTATATATTTGAATGTTTCAACCAGCTTATTAATGTTTGACTCTATCAACCAACCTGTCTTAAGGTGTTCAATGGCTTCTGGTATAGCATTTAGAGGATTAGCTATGGTGGGACATCCCAATAGCCCTCCCTCTATTATTGTTAATGGCAATATATCCTTTCTAGTTAATAGAATCATGCTCTTTGATTCTTGGAATAATTGATTAAGATTTTCCAGGCCTTTTGGGGAAGATTTGTCAATGTAACCTAAATATATAACATTAGGAATCTTAATGAATTTAGAAGGCGGCTTTTGTCCTACAATAAGCAGGCTATACGCTAAATTATTTTTTTGAAACAAAGAAAAGGCCTTAACTATTAGCTCTCCTCCTTTACCCTTAAAATCTGATGCAATAAATATGAATTGATTTTTAACAGATACTTGTTTATTAATATTAGATTTAAGGAGCATCGTTGGGCCTGACCCATATGAATAAAATTTTTATCGTAAAGATCATATTCTATGGTCGTTTTTTTTATTGCCCAGTGGGATGTAAAAAAAACAGTATGCGCATTTTTAAGAAATTCTATTTCTTTTCTTTTTATTCGATTAAAATCATTGGGGTTAAAATGATTTATATTATGATATGTGTTAAGGTAACTTTCAAAACTACAATCAATTATTATACTATATTTAACTTTAGGCTTATAGTTTATCCATGGGGTTGATCCATGAAAAATCAGATAAGTAGCATCTGTCGATACAGCCTCATCTAACAATTTCTTTATTTTAATTAATCTGTTTTCATTAAATAATGGAAAAATTCTTTTTAGGCTTAATAACTTTTGAAATTTGTAGATCCATTTTGAATATACATTTATGGCTGGATTAACCTTATCAATTAGGGTAACGTTGGTTAATTTTAGTTTAAGCAAATCATACACCTTTCCACCTAATCCATCCCAGCCACCCCGCCTGCGACTAAAGTCAGTATTGGTTATATATACATATGAGTTCAATGTTTAGAATATAATAGTACCATAATATGGCAAATCGGAAAATGTTTTTTTAGGGTCCAATACCAATATCTTGCGGTCGTATGATTTTAGTAGTGCTAAAAATTCATCCCAACTATTGTCCTTATACCAACCCCATGCAAAAGGATGCAATTCACAAACAAATATTATAGACGGAATTTCCAAAAGTTTTGTTGCTCCTTTAATTATATCAAATTCAGCACCTTCTGTATCAATTTTTAAAAGTGTTGGGATTGGTAACGAAAGAATTAAATTGTTTAATGTATCAGTTTTACAGAAGTTAGTTTTCCTTTATATTTCGGTTCTAAATTTGTGACCAAGTGAGACATCGAATTACCATTCTGCATATTAAAAGATAAATTTCCTACGGTAGATGATATAGCTATTTCTTTTATTTTGATTCGATTATTAAGGTTATTGTAGTTTATGTTTTTATGAAGTATTTTCAATGATGCGTATCCGGTTCAAATGCATAGATTGAATTGTCACCTTGCAAAATGGATGATGCTAACATGCTGTACGTTCCAAAATGGGCCCCTATATCGTAGAAAATACTATTGCTTTTAAGTTCTCTTAGTACAAAGTCAAATTGCAAGATATCATTACGTACAACATCGCTTTTAGAGTTAATGTACTTATCCTGATGGGTCTGCTACCTATTTGAAAATAGTATTTTTTTTTATTTAAATAATATGGTTCTCCTCTATCTCCAAAATATAAATCTTTTAAAATTGCAATTGTTTTTTCTATTAACATAAGAGGCATTAAATATTAAAACATTTAATAATATTGTCTGCGAATTTAGGCCAACTAAATAATTTTGAACGGTCTATACCTAATCTGCTAAGCCTTTCTCTATCTAATTGGTTGGAATATATCTTGTCAAGAGCATTGATAAACTCGGAACTATTTTTTGGATCAATCAAGATGGCAGCATCTCCTGCAACTTCAGGCATAGATGAAGTGTTTGAGCAAATAACAGGAGTTCCGCATTGGAAGGCTTCTAAAATGGGGAGTCCAAAACCTTCATAATGAGACATATATAAAAAGCAAGTAGCTGCGGAATAAATTCCCGCTAAATCTGAATCTGGAACGTTTTCTAGAAATATCAAATTTGAAATGTTTGAGTATTTGCTTTTCAATTTATTTGTAAAATTGTTATCTAAAGGCCTTCCAATAACAACTAGATGGGTATCTTGAATTGTATTGGAATAGACCCAATCTAAAAAGTTTAATATTACAAATTCTGAATTTTTATAAGGAGCTAAACTATTTATTGTTAAGAAATATTGATCTGATTTAATTTTGTACTTGTTCTTAACTTCGGACAATCTCTTTTCATTGTCCTCTTTATAGAATATAGTTTCATTCGCTGCAAGATATGATACAAATATGTTGTTTGGTTCTAAGTCTGGCCGGAACTTTAAAATATCATTTTTAGTTGAATTGCTTATAGATATTATCTTGGTGGTAAGGTCTAATTTTTTATATAGATTCAATGTATAATCGTAAAATAGAGTTGAAATATCCGGTCTAATGAGAGGAATTAAATCGAGAGCAGTAAAAAATTTATTTATTCGTTTGTTTTTTCTAATTATAAACGGTACTGAATCAAGAAAAGAATAATATATATCAGACTTGCTAATCAACCATGGGTAAATAAAGGGAATTAATGAATTAAGAGGCAATTTTCTATTCAAGAATGAATACCATTTCAGCGTTATAGATCTATTTAATAATTTGAATGAAACAGCTGATACAAATATATTTTTAGGAGAAGCAATATCCTTGTGATATCTTTTCAAATTTTCAGTGTAGCTTTCCCTATGGGTTGTATGGGTAAGGTAAAAGACATGTTGTGGATATTTGTACAGTTGTCTTATAAAATTATCAATAACTCTGTACCCGCCATTTATGTTATTATTACCAAATTGTCCGGCAATCCATGTCGCATCGATAATTATTTTCATACGAAATTAAATCTTAAGACAAAGTTTCTTTTTTGAAAAATAATTTTAAACCCAAAACGATAATAATATTATGTCTAAGAATATAATATACATAGTCAAAAGATTTCTTTAATTTAAAACAGTTAGAAACAATAACTGTATATGTCTTAAAGATATTATTTGCTTTTTGTTTATAAAGTCTAAGGGCCAAATCATATATTTTTGAATCGTATATTTCGGTTACGCTAAGCTTTTTTGCAATTTGTCTATGTTTAATATAGGTTTGAAGCCACCCATTAAGTAAAATTGGAGCTACAATTTTATTAACAGTAAAGCTATTACTCCTCTTAATATACTTTGAAGTCGAAATAGAATTGTATCCTCTTTAAAATTTGCACACAATCTTATTGCCATATCTAAATCTTCAACTGCTAATTTTCGTCATAACCACCTATCTTTAAAATATTTTCTTTATAAACTATCATTGTTACAGGGTGCAAATAGCCATTATAAAAGGATGCTCGCAGGATTCATCTTTATCTAATAGTTTACAATTTTCTTCATTTGTAAATAATAAGTTATCAGCCTCTAAATAGTGTGATTTTAGTAAATGATCTTGAATATAATAAATGTGATTAAGATTACTATCAGTAACACTGATATTACTAAATATTGCATCAAATGAATTTTCCAATAATGATGAAATGTTAGTTTGTAAATGAATTGGATCCCAATAATCATCGCAATTAATAGCAATCAATTTGCCACTGCTTTTATTTAGTAAAATATTAAAAGATTTCGAAATCCCGAAATTTATACTATTTTTATATAACCTAGCATTATAATTATTATCAATAATCCATTTTTTTATTAAGTTGTATGAATTATTTGTGGAACAATCGTCTAAGATTAAGTGCTCTATATTAGAATAAGTTTGCGATTTTACCGATTTTATAGTTTCAATTACTTCGATTCCGTTATTGTAACACAAGGTTAATACTGATATTTTGGGATTAGGAGAAATTCCTTTATATTCCATAGAATCTATTTATACAATTACAGATATATATAACCATTGCTTTACTCATACCTGGCCATAGTAGGCTCAATGATGTATTCGCCAATTCATTTGCAATTATATACTTATTTTATCATATTCTTTTTATATATATTTTGTTTATATGGCGGTATTGGATAATGAATGATTGTACTTATATTGTTTTCGGATAAGTATTTTTGTAGTTCAGATCTTTTATTGGTTCGTATAACAAAAAGATGAAAAACACTAGTTGAGTTGGGGCATATAATTGGGAGAATGATATTTTTATTATCTTTTAAATTAGTATAATACAAGGAGGCTATTTTTTTTCTTTCAAGATTGTATTTAGTCAGTTCTTTTAATTTTATATTTAAAAAAGCAGCTTGAATTTCATCCATTCTCATATTATTACCATAATAATTATGAATGTATTTAACTTTGAGCCATAATTTTTAGCGCTATCGCTTTCTGCGCTAACTCCTGGTTATTTGTTGTAACTGCCCCTGCATCCCAATCGCACCTAAATTTTTTCCAGGATAAAAACTTGTAGCGTTTATTTGCCCAAAAGAACCTGTTAATTTATTGTTATATGTCGCGCCTTGCGACTGAGCATTATCTTCTATTATATTAAGGTTATAATCTTTAGCTATTTTTAATATTTTATCCATTTCGCAAGCTTGGCCAAATAAATGTACTGGTATTATACATTTTGTTTTTGTGGTTATGTTTTTGATTAATAAATTTGGATCTAAATTGTAAGTGCATATGTCTGGTTCAACAAAACAGGCTTTGCACCAACATATGAGACCGCTAAAGCAGTAGCTATAAATGTATTTGAAGGGACTATTACTTCATCACCATGTTTTATATTTAATGATTTAAGACATATGATTAGTGAATCTAAACCATTACTTGTTCCTATTGTATACTTTACTTTATTAAAGTGTGAATAAGAATTTTCAAATTTAGTTAATTGATTTCCTAGAATAAACCAATTTGAATCATACACTTCTTCAAATGCTTTTACCGCAGATTCTCTAATTTTATTATGAATAATTTCGAGTGATAGAAAAGGAACTTTCATATTACCATTAGACCTTTAGAAGTTACTTTGTAAAATATATCAATTTTGGGATTATAGTAAATATTATTTTCTATTTGTATGATTTTATCGCCATCAGCATCCATCCATCCATTAATCTTTGCTGGATTTCCGTAGACTAAAGCAAAATCTGGGACATTTTTGGTTATTATAGAGCCTAGCCCAATTAACGAATAGTTTCCAATTTTAACGCCACCCAGAATTGTAGCGTTTGCTCCGATTGAAGCTCCTTTGCCAATTATAACTTTTTACACTTAAAATCTTTTTTGCTTCTGGGATATATATCGTTAGTAAATACCATTTTGGGCCTATAAATACATCATCTTTAATTCTAGTTCCATTCCAAAGATACACACCACTTTTTATAGTAACATTATTTCCGATTATAACATCGTCTTCAATAAAGGTATGGCAATTGATATTGCAATTTGAACCAATTCTTGCTCCTTTTAGAATTATTGCAAATTGCCATATTTTTGTATATTTCCCAATTTTATGAGAATTAACAATTGCATGTTCACTGATTAATATATTTTCTTTTGAACTCTTCATAATCTCTTATATAATCTGATTCTGAATAAATATTTGAGGCAAATACCAACTGAACCGCATTATGTGAATATTTCATATTATGCCACGAAAGTGGTGGAATATATAGACCATTTGATGGCGTATTTAGCAAGTGGTTGCTTTTGACTCCATGTTTTGTTTCAATTTCCACTGAAATATTTCCTGCAATTGCAATTAGAATCATTTCCTTTTCAATATTTGCATGGCCACCTCTTATTACATCATGTGGCGTATAATATGTCCAGTATACTCTTTTAATAGAAAAAGGAATATTCTTTAATGATTCGGCTACTGATATAAATCCTAATTGACGCGATCCAATTGAATCAAAATTAATCAAGTATGGGTTTTTCATTAATATAATTTATTTTGTAATCTATATTTGGCCTTATTATACCAGGTAGTACATTTGCGTTAGATCCTAACATTTCATTTAGTACTTCAAATTTTATTATATCTTCAATAGAATGCAATAATATCTGCTGATCTTACAAATATTAATTTAAATTTGTAAGTGATCGCATTTAATAAATAAGGAGGGATTTCACCTTCAATAGTGTATATTCCCTTTTTGGAATCCATATTTACGCTTAATAAAGCTCCGTGATGAAAAACAACGATTTCATCAAGAGTTTTTAATTCAAAAGTAATATCTAAATTAATGTTTTCTATATTGCAATAAAATATTACCAAAAATTTTATACCAGAGGAAATATTATATCACTTCCATAAGACGCAATACATTGAATGAAATTACATTTATTAGATCAGATCCTTTTCGATAACATCATTTTTATCGTAAATGTAGGTTGAATTTATATTCTGAAAGTCTTGATAAACTGCTATAATTGAGTCTATTTCATCAAATTTTTCTAATTTTCCTGTAACAAGCAATATTCCCTTATTGCAAAATGTTTTTACGGCAGCAATATTATGACTTACAAACAGTACTGTCCTCCCTTCATTCCTACTGACATCCTCCATTTTTCCCAGGCATTTTTTTTGAAACTGTGCATCGCCCACTGCCAGTACTTCATCTACTATCAGGATTTCAGGCTCCAAGTGAGCAGCTACAGCAAAAGCCAGGCGCACGTACATACCCGCAGAATATCTTTTAACAGGCGTGTCCAAAAATTTTTCAACTTCTGCAAAATCTACTACTTCGTCAAATTTTCTTTGAATCTCCGATCTGCTCATACCCAGGATAGCACCATTTAAGAAAATATTTTCTCTTCCAGTCAATTCAGGATGGAAGCCGGTGCCCACTTCCAATAAACTCGCCACTCTGCCCTGATACTTATTTTACCCTTTGATGGTGGTGTGATCCTGCTGAGAATCTTCAGTAAAGTACTTTTGCCCGCTCCATTGCGACCAATGATCCCTATTCTGTCACCGGCATGGACGGTAAAATTGACATCCTTCAATGCCCAAAACTCTTCTGAGGTGGAAGCGGCTTTTTGTTTTTTTGATGGAATGATTGATAAGATTTTTTCCGTCATAGCATCCCGCATGGACCGATAGCTTTGGGGGGCTTCATGGGAAATGATAAACTTTTTGGATAGATGTTCTACCTCAATGATGGGCTTGGTACTCATTTGGATGGATTCGATTCCTGCCATTCCTGAAAATGGATTTCGTCCCGGATCAATAAATCCAGGAGTTGCAGGTTAGTGAGATTATATTGCCAGCCCAGCAAGGACTTGGCTTTGGATGGATCACCGTAAATAGCCAGTAGTTCGTTGGGACGGTATAGTGCAGAGTCATGCCGGATAATGCCGTCGCGGTCCAGATCTAATCGTAAACAAGCAGCCTCTATAAACTCATCCAGGGTCCAAACATTGCCGGAACAGATCAAATAGTCATCTGAGCCGGCCTGTTGCAATACGAGATGCATGGCTTTGACATACTCGGGTGCATAACCCCAATCTCTTTTTAATACTGGTATTGCCCACCAGCAGGGGTCGGTCGATGCCGGTCCGATGGATCGTGACCAGGTGGCTGAGTATTTTCTTGATGACATAAGCAAAACCCCGGAGGGGAGATTCATGATTGAACAAGATACCACAGGCACAATACAGCTGATGTGACTCCCGGTAATTGACAGCTATCCAATGGGCGGTAGCTTTGGAGATACCATAGGGACTGGCAGGATGAAAGATGACATTTTCTTTTAAAGGAAGTACCTCCGGTGAAATATTGCCAAACATCTCACTGCTGGAAGCCTGGTAAAATCGGGTATGCGGAGCATAATCAGATATAGCTTTGACCCAGGCCAATACAGTAAGGACATTGTACTCTATGGTATCAAACGGATCTTTAAATGAAGCGGCTACACTGCTCTGGGCTGTAAGATTATATACTTCATCGGGTTGGTAAGTAAATAACAGGTCCGCCATGGCAGAAATATTGACTTCCCGCAAGCGGATGATTTCGACCGATAGATGGATGCCGAGATAGCGGAGCCGATAATCCTCAAATGTGGCCACCGACCTCGTCGTGCCTACCACCCGATAGCCCTGCTGCAATAAATGCTGCGCGAGATAGGCCCCGTCCTGGCCACCAATACCGGTGATGATCGCAGTTTTCAAGGTTTAGGCATACTATTATTTAAAAAATCAGTCTCAACTTTGGACAAAATGAAAGACCTTATATTGTTTTTTGCCAGGAGCCTGGTCCAGGCCGGAAGATTTGTACTCCATGGTGACATTGGTCCCTGAGCCGGTAGGTTTGAATACGACACCCTGCTGATATGCCGGTGTACTCACTTTGAAAGGAAAATATATAGTCCGGGCGCCACTGAGTCCCTGGATATAGCAGTAGATCTGTCTGCCAAATCGTTTTAATTCAGGCTGCCTCCCTTAGCAGTGATCTGGTCCCGCATGGCTGCATGGTCAGCCCTGCCAAACCATCCATACCAGGTCGTATCTGACCTGGTGAGCTGATAGGCACCCGGATAAAGGAGCAGCTGCGTACCACCGATCCGATAGCTCCATTCATTAGACTCAGAGATCTGTATCCGGTGAGTGAGGTCCTCCCCTTTAAGATAAGGACAAAGCACATTGGTGACCGGAGCGGTGATCCTGAGACGAAGGATCTGCTGTTCTTCTGTATAATCTGTGAGATTGGATTTTTTATAGTCGATCACTTCATTGTCATTCTGCCAGGTAGTACCCCAATGTGCCAGGCTAAACTGAGAGGCCCCCGGGGACCAGGTATACAAGTTCCAGTCAATACCCCGTAGGGATGTTTGCGCCAGGGCTGTCCGTTGAATTTGAATTGGTTCCATCCGGAGCTCAGAGGTTTTGCCAGGGTGCCAGTGGGTAATTGTTTGAGGTCGACATTATTATGCATTTTTTGACCGGGAGCCAGGGGCCGGCCGGCGTAAGCACAGGGCCGTCGGACATCATCATCATACTCCAGACCGCAGGCGTGGATACCGAATCGTAAAAACATAGATCGGCACCGAATCATTGAGGTGGATCTCCAGGATTTTCCTGGTCCAGGTGCCGCTGTCCGAATTGGACATCTCGATAAGGGAATAAGCTGCATTATTAAAGGATACGAATTCGACCTGTTTACTTATACCCCAGGCAGTCCCACCCGACCCCATCATCGATCGGCTGATCTGCTCCTGCCCAATCCGGAAACCTGGACGAGGGTACCACCATCGATCGGATATGGGCGCCTGCTGCATGGGCATATAAAAACTGCTACTGCTCAATGATAATGGAGCGCCGAGTGCATATATCGCCACCTCACCCCGATCATCCCCCCGGTGATCATAAAAAGTATCCCCATTCAATACCCACAGTGCGCTCTCGAGGCGATGGTTGGCACCTAGCCGGAAGTGGGTGACATATCCATTGTACGAACAATCCGTCAGGGTGATTTGAGTCGCCGGCGGCTGATAGGTACTGGAGATGGCCAAAGGCGCCGGGCCGGCAAATATATAGGTAGGGGGTCCATTGTAATACAGGCTCAAAAGTGTCCGGGAAAGTGCCGGGTCTATATCTTTGAGCCCGGTGGCGAGCAGGCCAAAACTTCCGGCGCTTTCCTCCGAGCCATCCCCAAAACTGATCAGTTTGCGATTGAGATTAAACCTCGCGGAGGGTGGGGTGAGCAGACTGGTCAGAAAAACTGCGTATTTTTTGATCAGGGGTTGGGAAAACATATTGCCCAGGCCGGCTTGTTTGATCTGAAGCAGGGTAAACCAGATCGGATCTATCCCGGTCTGGGTATAATGCGGGCTGCCAAAACTGGATCCATTGGCAAAGATGCCTTTTTCGATTTCTTCTGTAAGCCGCTTTTTGATCGCAACTGTCCTGGCTGCAAACTCCGGGTCTTTGCTCATCAGCAGAGCGAAAAAATAACGCCCTGAATTTTGGTATTGGAACACCATATTAGCCGGCCCATATTGACTCCGGCAGAGTCAATGATGGGCACATTATTATCATCCCAGACGATACGGGCGAGCATACCTACCAATTGCTCCAGGCTGGTCCTTTCTTTGGCGGTCAGCAGGATAGATCGGTCAGCAAATAGTCCTGCCACCGTCATGGTCATGATCTTAAAATTGCGGACTCCATACCAATACCTGGTGTTCAGTTGGAAGGTGCCGTCTCCGGTCTCATAATTTTTGACCAAGTCCTCCCGGGTAGCCACCAGCCGATCGATGATGGCCCTGGCTGAATCTTTGAATCGCCACGCATCCCAGATAGACCGATACGAACCATCCATCTGCATCAGATGGGTATAATAACTATAGTCTGCCTTGGTACGGCGAATCATCTCCTGCACTTCTGCCGCCGGCATAAAAATGGCACATTGGTAAAACGAGGGATTGAGCAGGATCTTTTTTTCACTCTTCTGCCGGATGGTTGAACCCAGGGAGGATCTCATATTGAGCTCTTTCATGATGGGCTGATCCTGTGTGGGATCCCGTACATCATCTGTATTACTTATAAATATATTCCATTCGTAGCGTTTGTGTGGAAACCACATATTATCTCCGGTGCGGCGGGAATAGTTACACCGATATCGGCACAGGCTGGTTCTTTATTGATGTCATCTTGCTGGCGGGTGATTAACTGTGGTCCGCTAAGCCTGGCACCGATCAATAATTTGGGTTTGCCTTGATAAAAGCCAAAAAGATTAGATCGGGTTTGATGGCTATTGAATACCATCCAGTATCGGCCAGTATTTTGCTCGGCCCCTGCCTGGTCCCATAACGACAGTTGAGGGTAATAAAAAGTCCTGTTATAAGTCAAGTCTACTGTCGCATCTACACTTCCGGACAATAAATTAGCATTATTATATACAGTGCCATCCGGACTGTATCCGTATTCTTTGGATTGAGCATTCCAGCCACGGTACCGTGCTCTGTCCGGATGTAATCCATTGCTAATCTTAAAAGCATAAAATATATCGAAATCCGTCTCTTCCAAGATGGTGATTGATTTTTGTCCTCGTGCGAGGGTCAGCTTAAAAGTTTCCATGGGATTATGATGCCCAGTAAACCATTCGATATATGCAGATACCCGGTGGCGGGGTCTATTTTCATTTCACCCGATGCTCTTTGGAAGCGGAGCTGGACTGACCTACCGTGTTAGAACACATCAGTGAAAATATCCAACTGATCAATAAACCCCATTTGATCCCTGCTGACAATTCGAGTTTCATCATGAGGCCGGCGAGGAATAATATTTATGTAATAATGAGTGGAGATATACATTTTTATCTACTTGTTTAAAGGAAGGAATATCCCCCAAATCGATATCCTCTCCTGGCTGATTTTCTTCTACATCGGAAAAAACAATATTGGCTTTTTTGTGCAGAAAAGACTCGATCTCCGATATAATCTCAGGTACCCTGTAAGAATAGGGATAGCCGATATTGATGATTTGGTTGGAATACAAAGCTCGGCTTAAAATATCGGAAACGATAATATAGAGGTCATCTATATCAATGAGGTTGCGTACACATTTATATTGCATGTATACGATCATATGATTCGAAATCCGATTGACGAGATAGTTTAATAAAGTATTTGGATTGTGAGAGGTGCCTACTACATTGGTAACCCTGCAGATCAGATAATCTTTTTTACTACTGCGGATGAGGTCTTCCATCTTCAACTTGTGTGCTGTGTAGGGAGAGTTTTTGAGGGTGACACTAAAACTGCTAAAATAGATCAGTCTGCCCTGGTCCATTTGATCTATGGTATCAATCAGAAGTTGTTTCTCTCTATTAAATTGAAGTTGATCATTTTCACTTGAATTGGATACACCGGAAGCAAAAATAATATTGGATGGATCATCTGCATATCCTGCAAATGCACGTGCAATCATACCATGACCTATGATCATCTTAAACTACTAAGGCTTTTTTTGAACCACAGGAAAACTGAGTACTTTTTTTGAACCACCGCCTTGCAGGTTAAGTTCACTAAGGAACCTGCCTACCGTCAGGCAGGCACCAAGTAAGTTTTTTAACCACTAAGTTCACTAAGGAACACTAAGGAAATTTTCAAATTTGACTTAAATACTCTTAGTGACCTTAGTGACCTTAGTGGTTTTAGTGGTTTTAGCGGTTTCAATGGTTTTTAGTGGTTTCAATGGTTTCATTCAAAGTATCAATAAACTTCATAATTCCAAAGTCACCTTAAACTCCTCCCCGATTTCTTCCAGCATCAGTTTTTTCCCTAATTTAATGGATTCTTGCAGCACCATAGGGATCCCTCTGCCCAGTTTATCCACATATCTGAGATTTTCCATAAATTTTAAAATGACCGGATTATTACTATAGGATACACCACTCATCATTTTAGGAATAGTGACGGTATTGGGTAGCCTGCCCGGGCTATAAAACTCCAGACGATCAGAAAACATAAATACACGAATTCTGCTACCATCAATTGAATAATTTCTATGGATGCAAGCATTTACGCATAATTCCCTAAAACCTTATCGGGATAGTATGGTTTAAGATCAACTGTTTTAGATCCAATGATATCGGATCCTTTGATCAGATTATTTTGAATAATTCTTATCAGATTATCCACTTGATTATCCAGGGTGCCTTCAATATTTTTTTTATCGATTAACTCAGAAGTGATATGATTCCCATGAAAATGTGCAAATGATATAGAGGCATTTGGCAACCATCGCTGGGGATTGATCCCAAACAGAAGATTTCCGGCTACGGTCATTTCGCCTTCTTCTGTAATGATATCTGTATTGATTAATAGTTGCTTTTTATTATCCTCTGCATTAAAATCTATATCATATCGTTCAAAATAGCGCTGAAGTTTACTAAAGTCCAGATCATTCAAGCCAGACTTAGTAATGGCTGTAAGGTCAAAATGAAACATGCCGGATTGTTGGAATAATCTTAATAATTCCCTGCATCCGAAGACACCTGTTTTAAATTCAATGTCAGTTTTCACCTTGTTTGATTTGTCCCGAATCTCATGATACATAAGTTTTTTCCTTAGGTTTTTTTATTTCCACTAGGCCATGTTACTGAACTACATTTTGATCAACGGACACTGGTTATTTTTTTGAACCACTGAGGACACTTAGGTACACTGAGTAATTTTTTCACCACTAAGGCGCCGACTGTAGATTCAATAAGAAAAAAATGAATTTAGATTCCTTAGTGACCCTCAGTGCTCTTAGTGGTTCCATCATAAATTACATCCGCAAAACTCTTCTCCGTCTTCCGGAAATGCCTCACTCCAACCCACAAAAACAATACACATACTGCCATCGATATCCAGAATCCCGGCCAATACATCTGCTCTCCTAATAAACACCATCTGAATCCATCGATAACTCCTACCATCGGGTTGAGTGCATAGAGTAACCTATATTCTGCAGGCACTACACTGCTACTGAATCCTACCGGGGTGACATACAAACCAAACTGGATGATAAAAGGAATGATATATCTAAAGTCGCGGTACTTGACATTGAGGGCTGTGATGTATAAACCAATGCCGAAAGAAGCGATGAAGGCGATCAAAATAAATACAGGTAAAAAGATCACATGCCAGCCTGGCAAAAACTGATAGATGACAAACATAATCACCATGATGCCGAGCGAGATCAAAAGATCGACCATGGAAGTAATCACCGAACTCGCCGGGATAATCATGCGGGGAAAATACACTTTAGAGATCAGGTTGGAATTGCCCACCAGGCTATTGCTGGCCTCGCTGAGGGCATTACTAAAAAACTGCCAGGGCACCATACCTGCAAAGATCATCAGCATGTATGGGGCTGTGCCCGGAGTGGGCAATTTGGCTATCCGGTTAAAGACTACGTAAAATATAATAGTCGTGAGTACCGGCCTGATCACTGACCAGGCTACACCGAGTGCCGTCTGTTTGTACCGCACTTTGAGGTCGCGCCAGGAGAGGATATAGAAGAGCTCCCGGAAACGCCATAGGTCGCGCCAGTAGTTTTTTTCAACTGAATCGGGGGTAATGATTATTTGTTCGGTGACCACTTTTTTACCACTAATTTTTTTGAAACACTAATTTTTTTTCTCAACCACTAAGGACACTGAGGGGCCTGCCTACCGTAAGGCAGGCACTAAGGTTTTTTACCACTAATTTTTTTTTAACCACTAAGGACACTGAGGGGCACTAAGGTTTTTTAACCACTGAGGGCACTAAGGACACTAAGGTTTTATCTATAATTTTTCTTAGTGTAACTTAGTGCCTGCCTGACGGTAGACAGGATATTTGTGGTTAAATCATTTACCATATTCAAAAGCTTACTATTTCCAATCCATTAATTTTTCTAAAAGATCTATCAGCAGTGATTAATGTGGCATTAATTAGCATTGCTGTAGCAGCTATAATCGCGTCTGGTAGTCTTACTTTATTTGTTTTTCTTATTTCAATGATTTTTTGGATCATATTCGAATCAAAAGATAGAATATCATATACATCTATTCTAGAAATGAATTTTTCAAACAATTTGGCATCGTGTTCAGACAAGTTGCTAAAAGCTAAAAATTCGATTTGAGTGATTACCGAAATACCTATTGAGTCAGCCTTTTGAACATATTCAAGCATTTTTTGATTGCTTTATAATAAAGCAACTACTGCATTAGTGTCTAATATAATTAATCTCCCCATTCCTTACGAAGTCTCTTTTGCTCCTTCAATGCATTTCCACTCCACTCCAACTTACCGACTAAGTCTTTGAAATCAAAGGGTTTTGGATCGGGCTTTTTACTTATTACAATCAATACTTCTACTTCTTCATTTAAAAAGGGAGTATCTGCATCTACTGTAAGCTTACCTTTTTTGGATGTTTTCTGGGTCGTTGTAATGGTATGCATGTGACTAAGTTACTATTAATTTAAATTCTTTGTATTCGGACGCTGTAACCACCGCCTTGCAGGCTAAGTGCCTGCCTACCGTCAGGCAGGCACTTAGAAAGTTTTATAGGTGCCTTCCTGAGGATAGGCAGCTTCTTAGTGGTTTTATTGGTTAAAGATAAGAAGTGATCTCGATGGTTAGTAAATTCAAAAAACAAATGAATAACCTTTGCCTTTATTTGGTTCTTTCTTAATCGATTGAAATCCTTCTATTTCGTTGCTAATGAATTTTTGAAATTGATTCAACATGAAGTCGGGGGTGATGATTATTTGTTCGGTTACCACTTTTTTACCACTATTTTCAAATAACAAACATATAAGGGCACTAAGGGCACTAAGTTTTTTTGAGCACTGAGGAACATGCCTACAGTCAGGCAGGCACTAAGGGAATTACTATTTTCTAAATTCTTAGTGCTTCTTAGTGATCTTAGCCTGCAAGGCGGTGGTTTCAATGGTTTCTGTGGTTACTCAAGGTCAAGCCACTTCATATTCAACTTTGGAAGGTTGAATACTAGATTTAGACGCATTTAAAATTTCAATTCCAACTAATAAATTTTCCTCGGAGTAATCCAGTATGATGCCTTTCCTGCTTTCATCCGATTCTGCTACCTTATCCTCTGATAATTTGATATAAAGGATATCGGTTTCCTTGTCATATTTTACTTTCATAAATATTTATTGATTTTTGAAGTTCGATATACTGTAAGTACTAAATTAGGCATTACTGCTGGATTTATGATTACTCTTATCAAATAGGTTTTCTGATTTTCAAACGTAATCAATTTTTGATAAACTCTCTCATTAACAGATTCTTCGACTATTGAATCCGGCTCTTTAATAGTCTGCATTACATTTGAATATGAAATGCCTCTCGCCTCCATTTGCTCTAAGGCATGTTTTGATAATTTTGTATCTGATGGCATGATACTATTAATATTCTTATTTGGTTGCGGGTTTTCGCCAATATTTAGTACCGCCCCATTGCTTACGAAGTCTTTTTTGGTCTTTCAAAGCATTTCCACTCCACTCCAACTTACCGACTAAATTCTTTGTATTCGGACGCTGTAACCACCGCCTTGCAGGCTAAGTGCCTGCCTACCGTCAGGCAGGCACTAAGAAAGTTTTATAGGTGCCTTCCTGAGGATAGGCAGCTTCTTAGTGGTTTTATTGGTTAAAGCTAAGAAGTGATCTCGATGGTTAGTAAATTCAAAAAACAAATGAATAACCTTTGCCTTTATTTGGTTCTTTCTTAATCGATTGAAATCCTTCTATTTCGTTGCTAATGAATTTTTGAAATTGATTCAACATGAATGTTCTAAATGGACTAAGTGACTCATCTTTCCTGGAAGCTTCCAAGGCATCAAAATATTCTGATTTATCTTCTTTGAATACGATGCCCAGCGGCAAGCTGAAATAACTCTGGATAAAATTCATTAACAATCTTGCGGTCCTCCCGTTGCCATCATAAAAAGAATGTATACTGACTAAATCAAAGTGTGCATCGAAAGAGAGATACAACTGATCTTCGATGGAGGCTGAATGTTCCATCTGACTTTGAACTTTATGACAAAATTCTGTCACAAGTTGTGGTACTTTGACATAGTTTACGAAATATCGATGGCCGGCTCTCACATTATTTAGTCTATACTCGCCGCTGCTACTATCTACGGTGCCTAGAGCAGTATTATAAATAGCTCCGGTGCTTTTCAGTACTTGAGCATTGATATTTTTAATAAAGGCTTCTGCCACTGGGACTTTTTGTTCAGCTGCGTTTAATACATATTGGAGTGCTGAATAGTGATCTTTGGTCATCAGGCTATCAGTTAAAGGCTTGCCTTTTGGCGTAATGTCCTCATCCAGGAGCAGCCTGGTCTCCGTCTCAGACAATGAACTTCCCTCAATAACCGTAGAATGATGCGTGATGGCATAATGATTAAACTTATTGTAATCAATGACCTCGGTTAAACCAAGAGACTTATAGGTGTCGATTAATGAAAGGATGTTATCAAATGATGTCATCGCTTTGTGCTAATTATTGAATGTGTTTGAGTTAACAAAATTAAATCCACACAGCTTCATCCCCCAATACCTGCTCCAGCTCATTTTACCTGATTCAAACTGCTGAAAATATTTTTCTTCTTTTTTATTAGTGGGTTTCGCGAGCTCACTTTCCTTCATCCACATGGCAAATGGAAAGGTAAATCCCTGTTTAGGTCTGTTCCATATCTCTATGGGAAGTATATCTTTAAAAGCCTCAGTGAGTGCATACTTAGGCTTGACATCGCTGAATCGCAAAGCGGGAGGTAAGGATCTGGCCAGGGCGATCACATTTTTATCCAGGAATGGAACCCTGATCTCCAGGGCATGCCACATACTCATAAAGTCAGCATCCCGCAGCAGTTGATTCTGCATATACAGATGGTACTCGATGTCAGAGGCTTTTTCTTTGGGTGTCTCCCCATTCCAGTGGATGGGGTGAATGGCATCGAGTTTGTGGATGACTTCGCTCTCGTCCATATCCAATATATCGCTGATGGTAAGCGTATCATGAAGTCCACGGTAGAATAAATAATCGTAGGTGCTGGATGAATGAGTTAAATAAGCGATTTTTTTAAAACGATCTGCTTGGGCATGGGATGATAAGGAAAGAATACTGCTGGGTAGTTTTTGTAAGGCTGTTTTCCATGCAGACATTTTAATCGAGGGATAGCCTCCAAATAATTCGTCAGCACCGATGCCGGAAAGCACTGCGGTAAGGCCGTACTCATGCGCATACTTTGAAATGAAATAACTGTTGATCCCATCCGTGGTAGGCTGATCCATCGCACTCAAAGCATCGGGCAATGAATGATTAAACACTTGAGCGGTCACCAAAAATGATTGGTGATGGGCGCCGGTCTTTTTGATGGTGATGTCCTGGTATTTTTTCTCAGAATACTTTTCCTCGGAAAAATAAATAGATAGCGTCTTCAGATGGTTGCCCAAATGTGGCTGTGCCAATAATGTCAATAAGCTGGAATCTATGCCACCACTTAAAAATAATCCTATCGGTGCATCTGAAATTAAATGTCGCTGGACTGCTGCTTTTAATACCGTTCTTAGTTCGTCAAAGATTTCTTCGGGTTTATGCTGAGTATAAGCAGTATGTGTGTAATGGTAATACCTTTTAACAGTGTGTTTTTTATCCTCCAGGTTGTATTCGAGAAATGTTCCTTTGGGTAAGGGGACCACATCTTCCAAAGTAGTGATCGGTTCGGGCAAATGCCCGAATGCAAGAAAATACACTTTCCAGTCTGATCTTTCTTTCCAGCCGGGCTTCAGCGCTTTGAATGCTTTGATCTCTGATGCGAAGTAGATTTGATCTTTTTGAATGGAATAATATAGTGGTTTGATCCCGGCGTGGTCTCTGGCAAGGATCAATTTATTTTCCAGCTTATCATACAAAGCCAAAGCAAACATACCATTGAAACGATCAAAACAATTGGTGCCCCACTGGAGGTAGGATTGTAAGATGACTTCTGTATCGGATAGTGAGTGAAAAGATCTTCCAAGGGATATCAGCTCTGACTTTATTTCTTTGAAATTATAGATTTCTCCATTATATACGATCTGCAATCTGCCTGTAGCTTCTGTCATAGGTTGATGTCCTGCAGGTGATAGATCGATAAGGGCTAGTCTGCGATGACCGAGGAATACATGTTGAGCCGGGTCATGATAGATGCCAGCGTCGTCGGGGCCTCCGCGGTGCATGGAGTCGCGCATGCGGGTGAGGTCGGACTGGTTAAAGGTGGGTGATATGAAGCCGGTTATTCTGCACATGGAATTCGCTTTGCGAATTTTTTAAGCACATAGGGATATAGGACACAGAGGACAATTGGATTGAAGGGTGGTTATTCATGGCGGAGTGTTCTATACATGGAATTCGCTTTGCGAATTTTTTAAGCATATAGGACACAGAGGTACATAGGGCACAAAGGAAAATTGACTTGAATATTGGTTATTCATAAGAGAGTGTTCTGCACATGGAATTCGCTTTGCGAATTTTTTTAAGCCATAGGGATATAGGACACAGAGGACAATTGGATTGAAGGGTGGTTATTCATGGCGGAGTGTTCTATACATGGAATTCGCTTTGCGAATTTTTTAAGCACATAGGACACAGAGGAACATAGGGCACAAAGGAAAATTGAATTGAATGTTGGTTAATCATCGGGTAGCGATCTATACAATTCGTTTACAAAAGTCTTTTTTCCTTCTTTAGTTATATTAATTACATTGAAGTTGATCATGATCCCTTTTGGAGAATTTAAAAACTTCATGTAGGATAAAGCTTTTACTGCGTGCACGGGAGGAATTACATCCATTGCCTTTAATTCAGTCAAAATACAATCGTCCACAAATAAATCACACCGTAGATCAGTAATTGAAAAAAAATCTTTAAAAATTATAGGGACGGGCATTTCTGATTTAAACTCAATACCGCGCAGAGTCAATTCATGCTTCATGCATTTGTGATAGATACTCTCCAAGAGCCCGGGCCCGAGGCATTTATGAACTTCGATGGCAGCTCCCAATATTTCATAAGTGAGATCGTCCAGGTATTTTTTGGTAAGGCCCGGCTTCATTTAGGTAGGGTTCTGGGTAATTGAATTCGCTTTGCGAATTTTTTAAGCATAGAGGGCATAGAGGAACATAGGGCACAAAGAAAATTGATTTGAGTTTGGAGTAGTCATTAGTAGAGTTCTAGATAATTGAATTCGCTTTGCGAATTTTTTAAACATATGGGTCAAAAAGTATTGAATGCGGTTCACTTTGTGTCCTATGTGTCCTATGT
This sequence comes from Saprospiraceae bacterium, assembly GCA_016709995.1. Classification (NCBI taxonomy): domain Bacteria; kingdom Pseudomonadati; phylum Bacteroidota; class Saprospiria; order Saprospirales; family Saprospiraceae; species Saprospiraceae bacterium. The sequence continues at coordinate 3,060,535 of JADJLQ010000001.1, read as the reverse complement.
GTCCTTTGTGATTCATTGGTAGAGTATAGATAATTGAATTCGCTTTGCGAATTTTTTTAAACACATAGGACACAGAGGTACAAAGGGCACAAAGGAGGTTGGTTTGAGTTTGGAGTTGTCATTAGTAGAGTTCTAGAGTATTGAAAGAGGTTCACTCTGTGTCCTTTGTGATTTAAATAAATCACAGATGTCCAATCGACTCAAAGGAGGTTGTTTTGAGTTTGCAGATTCATTTGCAGAGAAATAGATAATTGAATTACCTGCGTCACTTAGCAGTTTTTTAAACAATGGGTTCACAATGTATTGAATGTGGTTCCCTTTGTGTCCCTTTGTGTCCTATGTGTCCTTTGTGATTCATTTGTAGAGTACTAGATTATTGAATTCGTTTTTCGAATTTTTTAATCGATCTCTGTGTTCTATGTCTTCTTTATGCTCTTTGTGATTCAAATAAATCACGAAGTGATTTCCAATTCAATACTATAATTCTGGCAATTTCATTCATCAGCCTAAATTGACCAAATTGACATAACCATCCTTTAATACGTAGGTTTCTCCACTCTCAGGACAAACACCAATCCCATTCTCATCAAATTTCAACTTATATCCATTCCTACTCATCCAACCCGTCTGCCTGGCAGGATTACCCATCACTAGTGCATAAGCTGGAACATGCTTAGTTACGACCGCGCCTGCCCCGATAAAGGCATATTCTCCGATTTCTATTCCACAAACGATGGTGGCATTGGCGCCGATGGTCGCTCCCTTGCGGACATACGTGGTTTTGTACTCATGCTTGCGGACGATAGTGCTGCGCGGATTGATCACATTGGTAAATACCATCGATGGGCCGAGGAATACATCGTCTTCGCAATGGACCCCGGTATATATACTGACATTGTTTTGTACTTTGACATTGTCGCCCAGGCTGGCTCCGGACATCATCACCACATTCTGCCCAAGAGAACAATTTTTGCCAATAATGCTGTCGGGCATGACATGCGAGAAGTGCCAGATCTTCGTGCCTTCACCGATGCTGGCGCCGGGGTCAATGATGGCAGTTGGATGAATGGTTGTAGTGGATGGGTTCAATGAAAAAGATTATTTCTCTTGATCATAATGATGCAGGACGACTTTATAAAATAGTTCCAGATCAATCAAGTGCTTCGACAGAATGGCTTTTAGTATTTCTTTATTTAGTTTTCGATATTCATGAATGGCGATATTCCTGAATCCACACATGGACTTTAGGGAAGCATACATGGCTTCATCAATTAATTTGTTTTCAAAAAGTAATTCGAAACTTTTTCTATACGTATCCGGGATGCCCAATTTTTTATTTTTGCATACCCAGGAAGCCAGATCTATAGTAGCTTGGACACTCCTCTGAACATTTAATACAAACGCATCCTGAATCAATTGGCTATCCAGCATGGAAGGATCCATATTGGTAGTCAGTTTTATTTGCTGAATACAATTATGTATAATCGAAATCTTTTGTTTGGCTACAACAGGAATCATTGGGGATCACTTTTGGTCAATATTCCTTCTCTTAATACATCATCAAATTGTTTGCTCCATGCTTGGTGGTCGATGAATTTACTGGATTGAGTGCAATAGAAAAGGTCGTGAACTAATTCGTCTTTGACAAACAAAGGCTGACCGTGCTCCATAATTTGATGAATCAGGACAGGTGCGTCTGTCATCAGGTCTACCATATCTACCTCAGGGTGGCCGGGTAATAGGTCCGAGATATCCATAGCCATCTCCTGAAGATCATAAAAGGTAAATTCTTTATCTGCTCCCATGATTGCCAGATCAATATCAGATTTGCCTTCGATAAAATACTCAGTCAGGACCGATCCAAATACGTAGGCGAAAGTGATATCAGGTCGCTGTGAGAGGTAGGATATGATGGGTGTGAAGTCTATCAATTGTGAATTGTTAGGGTCGTGTAATCAGAGGTATTAATTTTATAGTTTTTGCCTGCTTTTATCCTCAGCACATTTTTATTAGATTCGGAATTAACCTCATTGCAAGTTTATAAAAAGTTTACGCAAAGATTAATTTGCCTTTAGGTTCAGGGATAACTCTGCCGATTTGATGAGCTGTTTCAATCCATTCATTAATAATAATTTCGGCATGGAGTAGCGCCTCTTGATAACTATCACCATCAGCCATTGCTCCGGAAAGTTCTGGTATTTCAGCCAGGTATTTTGAATCTTCCTTGCTCCAATAAATAATTATTTCATATTTATGATTCATGATCAATAAGTTAATTTATTGGCTTTTGTCATTTTTTAGCATTAGGCGAATAAATTCTCTCCGTTTCAAAAAAAGGGGGTTTTTTTTTTTTTTTAATTCAAATTTTAAAACTAACAACAAATTTATTTCTTCCTTGTTTTAAATATTTTTTTTTGTATTTTCCCATAAAATTTTATAAAAAAAATTTTTTTGTTTTTTTCAAATTGGGTAATTAAAATTTTCTCTGCTATACTGCGGCCAATACTCAAACTCGAAGTAGCTGCCGGGGAAGGTGCATTAACCACATGTAGTAGGTTTTTACCTTCTAGAAATAAAAAATCATCTATCAGATTGCCTTGCCGATCGCACGCCTGCGCGCGTACACCTGAGCCACCTGGTATCAAATCTTCCGCAGTAATAGAAGGCACTAGTTTTTGTAAAGCCCGGACAAAAGCTGCTTTCGAAAAGGAACGGTACATCTCGTACAAACCATCTTTCCAATACTTCATTGCTATCTTTCTGAATCCAGGGTATGCAAGGGTCTCCGCAGCGTCTTTGAGATTGACTGGAGCACCTCGATAGGCTTCTCGACCCAGTGCCCAGACCGCATTGGGTCCGGCCTCTACGCTTCCACTAATATGACTGGTAAAATGGACACCCAAAAACGGGAAATTGGGATTGGGTACGGGATAAATCATGGTGTTGACGAGGTGATAAGCTTCCGGTTTGAGGTAATAATATTCCCCACGGAAAGGAAGAATTTTTAAATCAAAGTCGGGGTGGGTCATCCGGGCTAGCCTATCAGATTGCAGTCCTGCACAGGAAACAAGATAGTTAGATTGTAGATCACCCTGGGTGGTAGAGACGACCCATTCACTATTCGATGCACTGATAGACCTCACTGCATGTTGGGTCAAAATCTCGCCGCCTTGAGCCAGTACAAGAGATTTTAATTTTAATGCCACCTTTTGATAACTGATGATTCCAGCCTGTGGGACCCAGATGGCCTGTGCTCCGGTAGCCTGGGGTTCGATCTCTTTTAATTGCTCCGGGTTGATGATGGTGAGACCTTGTAGACCATTTGCCACACCTCTGTCAAATATCTTTTTTAATGCCGGAAGTTCCGCCTGGTTGGTAGCCACGATGACCTTACCGCATTTTTTATAAGGGATGTCCTGTTGATCACAAAAATCCAGCATCATTTGGTAGCCCCTGGTGCAGTTGAGCGCTTTCTCGCTGCCGGGTTTGTAATAAATGCCGGAGTGAATGACTCCACTATTGTGACTGGTTTGATGGGCTGCTACTTCTGATTCCTTTTCGAGGACAGTTACTTTAATGCCAGGATCAAGTAATTGGAGCTGGTAGGCTGTTGCGAGGCCTACGATGCCGCCACCGATGATGATTACTGAGGACAATTTGTTATGAATCTAGGCTTGAGAAATAAATTCTAAGTATGGGTGACATTTTCTGTTATTTCCACTCCCTAACTCCCTCCGAAGCCTGCCTGTCCGGTAGGCAGGGGGGACAACGCATAAATCCTTTCAATCAACTCCACCGTCTTCATAGCTTCGTAGGCACTTTGTACATTATAGACATTGCTTTGCAAACCATTCAATACCTGATCATATACAAAATGATGATTGGAAACGGATCCGGCGTAATTGGGGTATTGATTGATATGAGTGGTGGTATCGGGGATAGAAAAAGCTGAGCCTGATTTATGCTGATACTCAATCGTATTGGCTGACAGTCCACCGATTCGGATGGAGCCATGTTCGGCCAGGACAGTTAGTGAGGATTCCATATTTTTTTCAAAAGCATTGATGCTGTAATGGATAGTCCCCAACACTCCGGATTCAAAGCGCAGGATGGCTACTCCCTGGTCGTCAAAATCGATGATCTCTCTGTGACAGACATTGGAGGCCAAGCTTTTTATCTCTATTACTTCGCCAAAGATCCAGTACAAAAAATCTATATAATGACTAAACTGGGTGTACAAGATGCCTCCATCCAGTTCTTTGGTACCTCGCCAGGTGGAAGAGGTATAATAATGAGTGTCCCGGTTCCACAGACAATTCATGGATAGGGAGTATACTTGTCCTGAGGCGCCGGAAGCTATCCATTGCTGCAACTGCAGGATGGGGCCATTAAATCTATTTTGTTTGACGATGGACAAAGATTTATTCGTTTGTTTGGCCACGGCTAGCATGAGTGCCGCATCCTTACTCTTCAAGGCCATTGGTTTTTCGCAAATGACATGATATCCTTGTTGCATAGCCTGGATACTTTGACTGGCATGATATCCATTAGGGGTACAAAGGACTACGATGTCAGCAGTCAAACCGGCAGACATCAGTGTGTCGAAAGAGGCATACCCGGGGATATGATACATGGTCATATATTCAGATAATCTCTCCGGATCTGTATCACATACGGCTGTGAGAGTGCCGGTGCGCAGGATCTCCCGAATATGCCTCGGAGCGATGGCGCCACAACCGACCAGAATATATTTATACAAAGGCGTATCCATCAAGCTCAGAATAATTTATAATCGCCAATAATCATACTGATCCTTTAAGTTGTAATAGATGCCTTTCAGATCAAATAATATCGGGTGATCCCCGGTCAGGATCTGATCAAAATAAGTTTTGTCCAGGGATTTGAAGTCCTGGTGAGCAACCGCTATGATCACGGCATCGTATGGTCCATTGACTTGCGATAATATCTTCAGGCCATACTCATGGTTGAATTCTTCGGCATTGACATTGGGATCAGCGATATCTACCCTGATGGAATAATCTTTTAATTCCCTGATCAGGTCCACTACTTTCGAATTGCGTATATCGGATACATTTTCTTTAAAAGTAACACCCATGATCAACACCCTGGCTTCGCCAGGATTCTTCCTATGGGCTATTAATTTCTGAACCAGTTTTTTGGCTATATGAGCAGGCATGCCATCATTGATGCGTCGGCCGCTGGCGATCACCTGTGGATCTATTCCCAACTCTTTGGCTTTGTGTAAAAGATAATAAGGATCTACCCCTATACAATGACCACCGACGAGGCCCGGGTAAAGTTTGATAAAATTCCATTTGGTCGCGGCAGCTTCTATCACTTCATGGGTATCAATGTCCATCTGATCAAAGATGATGGAAAGCTCATTCATCAGGGAGATGTTGAGGTCGCGTTGCGTATTTTCTATGACCTTGGCCGCTTCGGCTACTTTGATGCTCTCTGCCCGATATAGGCCGGCAGTAATGATGGACCCATAAAGCGAAGAGATATTTTCAAGCGCTTCCGGATCAGAACCGGATACGATTTTTAAGATAGAAGTCAAGGTTCTGGACTTGTCACCCGGGTTGATGCGCTCCGGAGAATAGCCAGCCTTAAAATCTTTACCAAAGGTCAATCCTGAAAGATTTTCGATGATCGGGATACAATCGTCTTCGGTACATCCGGGATAGACGGTAGATTCAAAGATCACATAATCACCAGGCTTGATGACCTGACCCACGGTCGCGGAAGCTGACAATAATGGTTTAAGATTAGGCACTTTATTTTCATCGATATCTGTCGGAACAGCCACTATATAGACAGAACATTTTTTTAGATCATCCAGGTGATCTGAAAATTCAATATCACTACCCTCAAAAGCGGTAGTATCCAGCTCATTGGATGGATCTATATGTCGTCGCATCATAGAGATGCGGTCCGCATTAATATCGAATCCCAATACTTTGTATTTTTTGGCAAATTCAAGTGCGAGTGGGAGTCCGACATACCCAAGGCCTATAATGCCGATGGAGGATTGTTTAGATTTTATTTGTTCGAACAAAGGTGGTGAGCTTACTTATAACATTATGCAAGATTTGGTTTCCCTTTAGGGGTCAGGGGCCTAGGAATAAATCCTTCTAAATCTTTATTCATTCATAGTGTTAGTCAAAATCGTTTAACACCCCTGACCCCTGAAGGGGAACAACGCTCCTGGCGATTAGGGCGAATTGGATCTTTAGTATTCCATTCAAGAAAAAATAGCTTCATTTTGGAAAAATCCGGTTCCCCTTTAGGGGTCAGGGGTCTGGGTATTAATTCTTTATTCAAAGCGTTAGTCAAAATCGTTGTCACCCCTGACCCCTGAAGGGGAACAACGCTCCTGGCGATTCGGGCGAATTGGATCTTTAGTATTCCATTCAAAAAAAAATAATTCACAAATGATAGATACATCTAGGAAAAAATTTGGTTTCCCTTTAGGGGTCAGGGGCCTAGGAATAAATCCTTAGTCAAAATCGTTGTCACCCCTGACCCCTGAAGGGGAACAACGCTCCTGGCGATTCGGGCGAATTGGATCTTTAGTATTCCATTCAAAAAAAATAATTCACAAAGGATAGATACATCTAGGAAAAAATTTGGTTCCCCTTTAGGGGTCAGGGGCCTAGGTATTAATTCTTTATTCATAGTGTTAGTCAAAATCGTTTAACACCCCTGACCCCTGAAGGGGAACAACGCTCTAGCGAATAAATTTTTTTAATAAATACCTCACCTAAATGATATTTTTCTTTAAGTCTGATACCGTAAGTTTCAGTAATTCTATAACACCAGGGAGTTTTTCTAGTACTTCTTTGTCATTTATTCTCAATACAGTACACCCTGATCCCAATAATTCTAAATCCTTCTCCTGATCAACACCCTGTTGATGAACTGAAGTGTGATATTCTCCATCCAATTCAATAACAAGCCTTAGTTCGTGACAGTAAAAATCTACTACGTATGCTCCTAATGGGTGCTGTCTTCTAAATTTAACTCCAAGCTTTTTATTTCTAACTTCTTCCCATAAAATACTTTCCGTCAATGTAACATTATTCCTCAGCCATTTTGCATGTTCAAATATCTGCTGAGTAGCGTTTTGATGAAGTGACAAACTTGACATTAGAAATATTGATTCAACTCACCCATAAAACAATTCCTCCAATCCCTTCAATGCAGGATGTTTGACCAAATCATTATGAACAATAGTGACCCATTCACCGCCGTGTTTTTTACATTCATTTTTGAGCTGAAGCAAGTCGCCTGCGTCCCAGTTGCGCTGGTAATAGATCAGCGTAGCATCCATTAAGATCAACGGCTTCTCTTTGACTTTCATTTTTTTTCCTGCTTTGCAATCAAAGACGGTGTAGGTATAGCAGGTGCCACATCTAAATCCGGGAATATCGGCATATCCGAGGGTGCTTTCCCATTCCATCGATGCCTGATCCCAGAGCCTCCAGGTGTCGGGCACTTTAAATCTTAGATAATGTTGTCTGCCGGCCATGATTTTTTGCTTTACCAATAGTTGGAGAGTGGCCAACTCTTCATTGAATATTTTTTGATCAAGGTATACTTCGTATCCCGGATGATAGCCGATGAGATGACCTGCTGTTTCAATAGAATCAATCATTGCTTTTAACCTGGGGTCTGAGCTGGAAAGTGACTGATCAAATTTGGACCTGTTGCTGACGATGAAGTTAAAACATGCCTGGTGCTGATATTTGTATGCCAGATCAAGTAGATATTGATGCTGGTCAAAAGGGTCTGACTTGCCTTTTACTTTGGTTGCATACAGACTTTTAATATGGGTGGTAGCCAGGGATATATCTTTTCGCTTGAGGAGATCTCCGCCCAGGTGTTTAAGACTTGTGTGCCAATCAGGCCATTGGTAGGGCTGGTCTACATCGTGGGTAGCGAATGCCTGATACTGATGTAGTTTTCTTTGACCCCGGTAACCGGATTTTACCAAGAGGGTCCACAGCAAATCTGCATATTCATTGACAATAGGGCGATGCAGAAAATTGTATTTATTGGCTATACTGTTTTTACCCTGTACTCTTAGATGAATGTCCAATTGAGTATCGATGACTTCTTCCCATCGGCTAAGCATAAAATAGGAAGAGGAAATAATGTCCGCCTGGAGTATATAGCCTTCATTAGTTTCTTCCAGCCTGGGCAATCCATATAAAACAGGAAGATCTTGAATAGTCAGCGTCGCATCTGACCAATACTGGATGGCTCTGGGTAAATACCCGGGCTTAAAATATCCAGCGGATTCAGTGATCTGTGAAAAGAAGTGATTGATGATTTTGACCGACTTCATATCATCTGCGGAAAGAATATAATCTTTTGCCGTAGGCGAAATAATAAACTTAATATCAATGCCTAAAAATTCCTGCATCAGGATTTCAAAAGTATATTGAATTTCAGGGCTGAATGAGCTGGGGATGGTAATAAGCACATTAACCTATTGAATGAATTTTCTTTAATTCAACAGCCAAAAGAGGCTTAATGATCAATCTTTCCTTAGGAAGATCGTGTGATTTTCAAAGTATTAAAGTACAGCTAATCAGGCTTAACATTTGTCTTATCTATCCTGCGGGCTAAGACTCAAAAATCTTTTTGCACGGATCAATGCCAGCTCATCATCGGTGATAGGGTGATCATGAATGAAGAGCTTTGCCATAATTTTATTTAAAAAAACTCAGGACAGTGTCGATGATACGGTGCAAATCATCATCCTGCATCTCTGTATGGATGGGCAGGGAGATCACTTCTTTGCACAAACGATCCGTCACAGGTAAAAAATCAACCTTCCCCTTTAAAGCACTAAAGGCTTTTTGATCATACAGCGGAACCGGATAATAGATCATATTGGGTATCCCCTTAGATGAAAGATATTCCGCCAGTTGATCTCTGCGTCCATCGATCACCTTGAGCGTATACTGATGATATACGTGGGTAGAATGTGGAACTTCATACGGCGTGGTCAATGAAGCAACTTCGCGGAATGCAGTAGAATAGGCCTGTGCCACTGTATACCTGGCCTGGCAATAACTGTCGAGATGTTTTATTTTGACATTTAACACCGCCGCCTGAATACTGTCCAGTCTCGAATTGACTCCGATCAGGTCATGGTAATATTTTTTTTGTTGGCCGTGGTTGGCTATCATCCTGATTTTTTCTGCCAGCGCTGTATCGTGACATAAAATCGCTCCACCATCACCATAACAGCCGAGGTTTTTAGATGGAAAAAACGAAGTACAGCCAATGTGCGCAGCAGTGCCTGATTTTTTTCTCGTACCGTCCTGATAAATAAGGTCGGCACCGATAGCTTGTGCATTGTCTTCAATCACATATAACCTGTGCCTGGATGCAAGCTCCATGATAGCTTCCATATCAGCACATTGTCCATATAAATGAACCGGCACAATGGCTTTCGTCTTAGAAGTTATGGCTGCTTCAATCAGCTCCGGGGTGCTCAAAAAACTTTGATAATCTACATCGATCATCACCGGAGTCAGATGCAACAGACCAATCACTTCAGCGGTAGCAACATAGGTAAATGCCGGTACGATGATCTCATCACCGGGTTTGCAGTCAAGTGCCATCAAGGCTATCTGAAGGGCATCCGTACCGTTGGCGCAGGGTATAACATGGGTCGTATCGCCATGATAAGCCTCTAAAGCTTGTTGTATTTCTTTTACTTCCGGACCATTGATATACTGACCATGATCCAGTACCCGATGTATGGCGGCATCGATCTCTGGTTTTATTCGAAGGTATTGTGATTTAAGATCTACCATTTGCATAGTATAGCGATTTTGGAGGTTAGGCTGGTACTGTTTTTCTTCCAATGCTTTCATAGTGAAAGCCAGCTGGAATATCATCCAATTCATACAAATTTCTGCCATCGAAGATGATACATTGCTTCATCAGGGATTTTATCTTATTAAAATCAGGAGAACGGAACAAGCTCCACTCCGTCGCAATGAGCAGCGCATTGGCTTCATGTAGTATAGCATATTCATCTATGCCGTAATTGATTTTTTCGCCATAGATTTTGCGAATATTTTCTGTAGCCTCAGGGTCAAATACGGACACCTTGGCGCCTCTGGATAATAATTCATCGATCATGGTGATAGATGGTGCATCGCGGATATCATCGGTGTTTGGTTTGAATGCAAGACCCCAAATAACTATTTTTTTACCATTCAGATCCTGGTTAAAAAACTGATCGACTTTGCGAATCAGGCTTTGTTTTTGGTCTTCATTGAGCCCCACCACCATCTGCAGGATTTTAAATTCATAATCATGCTCTTTGGCTGTATGGATGAGGGCTTTGACATCTTTTGGGAAACAGCTTCCCCCATAGCCAATCCCCGGAAACAAAAATCGTTTGCCAATTCTGTTGTCACTGCCCATTCCTTTGCGCACCATATCTACATCAGCTCCGGTTCGTTCGCAAAGGTTGGCGATCTCATTCATAAAGGTGATGCGGGTGGCCAGGTAAGCGTTAGCGGCATATTTGGTCATCTCGGAGGATCGTTCGTCCATGATATAGATTGGATTACCTTGTCTTACAAATGGCTCGTATAAGTGTTTCATTTTTTCTATCGCCCTGGGGCTGGAACTTCCTATCACCACGCGGTCAGGCTTCATAAAGTCGTCTACGGCGACTCCTTCTCGCAAAAACTCCGGATTGGATATCACATCAAATAGGGAGGCATCCAGTTTTGCCGCTAATACGGCCGCCACTTTCTCCGCTGTCCCTACAGGTACCGTACTTTTATTGACAATGATCTTATAATCTTCGATCATGGAACTCAGGTCCTCTGCCACTTTAAGGATAAAACTGAGGTCAGCGGATCCATCCCCACCTGGGGGAGTAGGCAACGCCAGAAATATGATCTCTGCTGATTGTATCGCAGCTTGTAGATCAGTGGTAAAACGTAAGCGATGTTGGCGGGTATTGCGCTCAAACAAGGTGTCGAGTCCAGGTTCATAAATCGGTATTTGCCCTTCCTGGAGGGTGGTGACTTTATGTGCATCTATGTCGACACAGGTCACATGGTTGCCCATTTCTGCAAAACAGGTGCCGGTGACCAGACCTACATATCCTGTACCTACTACTGCGATATTCATTTATTGATGGTGGATTGTTTGTTCATTGACAGGCCCTTTGGCGATGTTAGCGACTACAGATCCGGATGACCTTTTTAATTGCCCGGCGATGACCAACCTTTCTTTTTTGAGAATAGTGAGAATCAGGCCCATTTTCGCATGGCTTCGCCGTCGATATGTCGCAATGACTATCGCGTAAATAAATTTAAATTGCACAGAATGAGTCTCTTACCTCAATTTGCGCAAATGGCTTGGATCGATCTGAATCCTTAGACCAAATCCTATATGATCTAACTCAATGAGCAACTCGTGTTTACTCAAAGATTCGATTAATTTTCCTTTTAAACCGGTCAGGTTACCCAAAACCACCTCGACGGCATCACCTTCACTAAAAGGCTGATTTTCAAGGGTGATATCATTGACTTCTCCTGTGACCCGTTGCAACCATTCTATTTCCTGATCGGGAATGGAAATGATCTGTTTATTAAATCGGACGAAACCTTCCACATTTGGTGTTTCCAGTACCCTTACATATTCGTTTTTTTTGATATGAACGAAGATGTAACGATAGATCAAAGGGACCATACTTGTCCTTCTTTTCCTGGTATATATACGTGTGACTCTCTGTAAAGGCACATAATTGGTAATGCCAGCCGTAGTTAAAGTTTGACAAACGGATTTTTCTGCTTTGACTCGTGTCAATACTGCAAACCATTTAGCGGTGTCTACCGTTAGATCATTTTGATATGTCGCGGCGGCCAAACCCATCAGTTGATTTCTTTTAAAGGTTTGGATTGAACTGAAATAGGTAATACCTTGGATGACCATATAAGGAATGGCTCATGTTCAAAGGTATGACGCCAAACATCCAGCTCAGATTCTTCCTCATAGATCACATACCGGACCTTTCGTTTGATTAATTTTTCAGCTTTTTCTATCAGATTGATCAGGTAAGACTTATCAAGCTTGCCGATTAGAATGAGATCGATGACCCCGCTGTCCCTGCCCTCAGCAAAGGTGCCTGTCAGAAAAGCCTTTTCCAGCTGACCCAATCGACTCAATACATTGTCGAGGACCTGGTCTATACCAATATATTTGAGTAATATACTGTGTATCTCATGATAGAGGGGATACTTATGGTTAGCTTTAAAATACTTTTTATTTCCTTCAAGAAAAGATTCCAGCATGCCAGCTTCTTCCATCTTATTGAGCTCCAGGCGTATGGCATTGGTAGATTCGCCAAACTCTGACTCCAGTCCGCGCAAATAGGAGGTAGTATTGCCATTCAAGAAAAACTTGAGCAATAATTTTATACGTGTTTTTGAAGAAATTAGGGCCTCAATCAAAATTGAGTAGTTTTAGTACTCAAATTTACCACATAAAATCAGCTTTTTAAAGCTTTGAGCACTATATTTTTGCCGATCACCCAAGCCCCGGCAAGGGCACAACCCAGTATAAATCCTATGATACTCTGTCTCAGTCTGTTAGCGCCCATTGCATCCAAAGGAAAAAATGGCTTGTCTATTTCTCTGATAAATGGGGTGCTGTTTTTTAAAGCATAATCGGCAATCTCCAGATTTTTAAGAGCTTCTGTGTAAGCAGTGGCATACATTAATGACTGCTTGGAGCGAATATTTTTATTGGTCCTGTCCTGCGGTGCCCACAGCGCCCCCTGGGTCTGGTCCATTTTACCTACGGCATATTCTGAGGAAGTCCAGGCATTGAACAGGGAGTCAGCTTTTGCTTTGACGAGGTCGAAAGTCTGTTTTTGTTTGTCGCTGGATTGTTGCACATAAAACCTTGATAACCTATTAAATATGTTTTCCGTCAAGGCAAGGGAAAGGGCATCATTTTCCGTCTTGGAGTCCAGGGTAAAGATGGTGCTTTCATTATCATAATTACAAGTGACCAGGCCGGGCTTGAGCCCACCTACTGTAAACCAGTATATGCCTTTGAGGGCGGAATTTTCATCCAGGGTAAATGTATCTAATGAGTCTGATTTGAATCTAAAGCCTTTGTAAGCCGGATTGTACTTAGCCCATTTTTCGTCCATTTTATACAGGTCAATGATATGGTTGGCGATGAAATCTTCTTTTCCATTCACTGTGGTTTTGTCAAATAACGCTTTGTTGACGATACGCATCGATTTGGACAGGGCCACGATTTTGTCCATGGATACCTTGCCACTGGTGTTTCCCCCCAGACCAAATTGGCCCAAAAGACCTGAAATGGCTCCCATACTGCTATTGCCATCTCCTTCATTAAGCGCAAAAGTTAAAGGAGCACTATACGTAGTAGGGGTGAGGTAAGCTTTCAAATAAAGGGCGCCAGCTCCCAGCAAACCAATAAACAGGATCAGCCATTTATGCCGCCAAAGCAAAAAGAAGTATTCCAATCCTTTATTGATCAGGTCTTTGAGACTAAAATCGTCTTCACCAGGATGGATATGCTGCATATTTTCTTCACTCATAATATTATATATCATAGCTGAGCACCGGGGCCAGCCATTTTTCGGTCACGCTAAGATCCTGATTTTTTCGCTTAGTATAATCCTCGACCTGGTCTTTGGCGATATTGCCCAATCCAAAGTACCTGGCCTGAGGATGACTAAAATACCATCCACTGACTGAAGAGGCAGGATACATGGCCAGGCTCTCTGTCAGCATCACATTGATGTGCTCACTCGCGTGTAATAAGTCAAACAACATGGCTTTCTCCGTATGATCCGGGCAGGCAGGATATCCCGGAGCTGGTCTGATGCCTTGATATTTCTCTGCGATTAGTTCGTCATTGGACAAAGATTCATGGGAGTAAGCCCAATATTGAGTCCTTACTTTGTAATGGAGATATTCGGTAAATGCCTCAGCCAATCTATCACCCAACGCTTTTAATAAAATGGCATTATAATCGTCATGATTTGCCTCGAGGGTCTTGGCTCTTTCGTCGAGCCCTACCCCCGCTGTCACTATAAAAGCACCCAGGTAGTCTTTAAGTCCGGTGCTTTTAGGAGCTATAAAATCAGCCAGGCAGAGGTAAGGTAGTCCTGCAGATTTTTCTCTTTGCTGGCGAAGATGGTGACTGACGGTCATCAGCTCACCAGAATCAGGATGGTAGATTTCGATATCGTCGCCTACACTATTGGCTGGAAACAATCCAATGATGGCTTCTGCAGTGATCCATTCTTCTTCAATGATCGTGGTCAATAACTCCTGGGCGTCCTGAAAGAGTTTTGTAGCTTCTACACCCACTATCGGGTCTGTCAGGATAGCGGGATATTTTCCTGCCAGCTGCCAGGACTGGAAAAAAGGCGTCCAGTCAATATATTTACCAATCTCCCTTAACGATGGATTTTTGATGGTTTGTATACCTAACCAGGCAGGAGTCGGCGGGGTATAATTGTTCCAGTCAATGACTATTTTTTGGTCGCGTGCGCGTGCGAGACTGACGAATGCTTTGCCGGCTTCTCTCTTTTCTCTTGCGACGCGCATGGCTTCATATTCTGCTTTGATGCCCAGGATGAAAATATCACGATTGACTTCATCTTTAGTCAGAAGTGAACTGACTACTGCTACACTGCGGGAAGCATCCAGGACATGCACGACAGGTGCGCGGTTATACTGTGGTTCGATCTTGACGGCAGTATGAATGCGGGAGGTAGTAGCGCCGCCGATCAATAAAGGGATCTGAATATTGCGTCGCTGCATCTCTTTGGCTACGAAAACCATTTCATCCAGTGAAGGCGTGATCAAGCCACTGAGTCCGATGATGTCTACTTTTTGTTCCAATGCAGTATCCAGGATTTTGTCACATGGCACCATCACGCCGAGGTCTACGATATCATAATTGTTACAAGCAAGTACTACTCCAACGATATTTTTTCCAATGTCATGCACATCTCCTTTGACAGTAGCCATCAGTATTTTTGCTGCAGCATGGCCCGAGGTGCCCGACCGCTTTTTTTCTTCTTCGAGGTAAGGCGTGAGGTAGGCCACTGATTTTTTCATGACCCGGGCAGACTTGACGACTTGAGGTAAAAACATTTTGCCTGAACCAAACAAGTCGCCCACAACATTCATGCCTGCCATCAGAGGGCCTTCGATCACATCCAAAGGCTTATTATATTTCAGGCGAGCTTCTTCAGTATCGGCATCGATGAAGTCAATGATGCCCTTGACCAGGGCATGTGTGATACGATCCTCCACGGTGCCTTTGCGCCATACATCTTCGACTTCTTTTTTCTTTACCCCTCCTTTGACAGATTCAGCATATTCGAGCAATCTTTCCGTAGAGTCTTCGCGGCGGTTGAGCAAAACATCTTCGACATACTCCAGCAGGTCCTTGTCGATTTCGTCATATACTTCCAGCATGGCGGGATTGACGATGCCCATATCCATGCCTGCTTTGATCGCGTGATATAAAAATGCGGAGTGCATGGCTTCACGTACTTTTTGATTGCCTCTAAAACTGAAGGAGACATTGCTCACACCTCCGCTTACATGGGCGTAGGGCAAGTTTTCTTTGATCCACTGGGTCGCACGGAAAAAATCAACCGCATAATTCCGGTGTTCTTCGATGCCGGTAGCTACGGGAAAAATATTTGGGTCGAAAATGATGTCTTCTGGAGAAAATTTGACCTGGCGTACCAATATATCGTAAGCGCGTTGGCAGATGTCGATTCTTCTTTGGTAAGTATCGGCCTGGCCGAGCTCGTCGAAAGCCATGACTACAGTGGCTGCGCCATATTTTTTGACCAGCTTAGCCTGGCGAATAAATTCTTCTTCACCGGCTTTGAGCGAAATGGAGTTGACGATGCTTTTTCCCTGGAGACATTTCAGGCCGGCTTCGATCACCTCCCACTTGGAGGAATCCACCATGACTGGAATGACTGCAATCTCGGGTTCAGAAGCCATCAGGTTAAGAAATTTGACCATTGCTTCTTTGGAGTCCAGCATGCCTTCGTCCATATTGACATCGATCACCTGAGCTCCTCCCCGTACCTGGTCGAGTGCTACCGCGAGGGCATCATCATATTTATCTTCTTTGATGAGTTTGAGAAATTTGGCTGAGCCTGTGACATTCGTCCGTTCGCCGATATTGATAAAATTACTTTGAGGAGTGACTTCGAGGCTTTCGAGCCCACTCAGTTTTAAATGATGTAATCCGCTCATCCGATGCTTGCTGAGGGTTGTAGTTGCGGTTGAAAGGAAGATTCGGACTCAACCGCTTCTTTTTCTATGGATCGTGGGACATACCTGGAAGCTTTCTCTGCAATCTTGCGGATATGATCCGGGGTAGATCCACAACATCCACCAACTATATTGATCAGGCCCAATTTGAGATATTCTTCGATTTGATCCGCCATTTCCTGCGGGGTTTGGTCATAGGCTCCCATTTCGTTGGGGAGGCCAGCATTGGGGTGGGCGCTGACCAAACAGGTAGCTTTCTCATCCAGCACCTGGAGGTATGGTCTCAAAGCCGAGGCACCCAAAGCGCAATTGAATCCTATGCTGAATAAAGGCATATGTGATACAGATACGAGGAAAGCTTCTGCAGTCTGACCGGACAAAATCCGGCCACTGGCATCGGTGATCGTACCTGAGATCATAATGGGCAATTCGATTTCTCTTTCTTCGAAAATCTCCTGAATAGCAAATAAGGCTGCTTTGGCATTTAAGGTATCGGTGATCGTCTCAATCAATAAGAGGTCCACGCCTCCATCGATCAATCCGGTCGCTTGCTCTTTAAATGCGACCACCAGCTGATCAAAGGTGATCGCACGATAACCAGGATTGCCTACTTCCGGGGACATGGAGGCCAATTTGGTGGTAGGTCCCATGGAGCCTGCTACAAACCGGGGTTTGTCCGGTTGCTTTAAAGTATAAGCGTCTGCCACTTCCCTGGCTATTTTAGCGCCTTCATAATTGATCTCATAGACCCATGACTCCAGGTGGTAATCTGCCTGGGCTACCGTAGTGCCACCGAAGGTGTTGGTCTCTATGATATCGGCACCAGCATCAAAATATTGAGCATGTATCTCCTTGATCACATCCGGTCGGGTGATACAGAGCAGATCATTATTGCCTTTGAGTGACCCTGGGTGATCTTTTAACCGATCGTTTCTAAAATCATTTTCTGTAAGATCATAGCGCTGAATCATGGTACCCATAGCACCATCCAATATTAGGATTCGATTTTTGACTATATCATAGATGGATGTATTCATAAAATTGGGTGCAAAGTTACATACTTAGCACTATTCTTTTCTCTTAAACACCGCCATAGACAAGGTGCTTTAAAACGGCAGTCGATATTAACAGGAAATTTTAGGAACTTACCTGTGTAACGAATCAATAATCCTGGTCTTTTGGACAAACAAAAGTATTAACCTATAAAGTGAATTTAAAATTTGATAGTCTGGTAGTCCTTCCTGCATGATATCACTACCTTTAAGTTTCATAGTTAAACTAATGTGCAAGCCATGCAAGTAATTCTTTTTATCCTGCTTCTCATACCTGCCCTGGTACTCAAGCCAAAACCGCTTCAACCCTATGGAGCACTTCCGAGCGAAAGACAGCTGGCGTGGCAGGAGACGGAAGTATATGGGCTGATTCATTTTACCCCTACTACCTTTGAAAATAAGGAATGGGGTTATGGGGACGCTGATCCTGCTGTTTTTAATCCTGCGCATTTCGATGCAGACCAAATAGTCGGCGCTGCCAAATCAGGAGGCTTAAAGGGTTTGATCCTGGTAGCCAAACACCATGATGGGTTTTGCCTGTGGCCTACCCAGACTACCTCTTATAATATCAGTAAAAGCCCCTGGAAAAACGGCGAGGGGGATATGGTCAAGGAGGTAGAGCAAGCATGCAGAAAGGCGGGATTAAAGTTTGGCATTTATTGTTCGCCCTGGGATCGTAACAATGCTCAATATGGTACCCCTGACTACCTGGAGACTTATCGCAACCAACTCAAGGAATTGTACAGCCGCTACGGAACTTTGTTCATGAGCTGGCATGATGGAGCCAATGGGGGTGATGGGTATTACGGTGGGGCCCGGGAAAAACGAAAAATCGACAATACTGTATATTATGATTGGGAACATACCTGGAACGACCTGACGAGAAAGATGCAGCCGTCCGCCAATATCTTTAGTGACATTGGATGGGATGTGCGGTGGGTTGGCAATGAAAAAGGTTATGCGGCTGAGACGCACTGGGCTACTTTCAATCCGGTCCCCGAATCAGGACCAAAGGCCGTGCCTGGCAATGTCAATACCCGGACCAGCAGCGAAGGCACCCGCCACGGTGACCATTGGATCCCGGCAGAATGTGATGTACCCTTGAGGCCGGGATGGTTCTATCATCCCGAACAGGATGGCAAAGAAAAGTCAGTCGATCAGCTTTTCGAACTTTACCTAAAAAGTGTGGGCAGAGGGGCTTGCCTGGACCTTGGATTGGCACCCACCACCGACGGCCTGTTGCATACTAATGATGTGCAGATCCTGGGTGAGTTTGGCAACAAACTGAAGAACACATTTAAAACCAACCTGATCCTGGGAGCAAGGATCAAAGCTTCCAATACCAGAGGTAAGTCATTCAATACCTCCTTGCTGATGGATGGTGACCGCTATAGCTATTGGGCGACTAAAGATGGAGTACATACGGCAAGCCTGGATATCCAACTACCTAAGACTACGACATTCGATTTGATTCAACTCCGCGAAAATATAAAACTCGGTCAACGGGTAGAGCAAGTCCAAGTAGCGTATTTGGTAAATGGTGAATGGGTACCGTTAGCAGAAGTAAAATCGGTCGGTGCCAATAGATTGATCCCTTTGACATCCCCTATCACTACGGACAGAATCAGAATCAGCCTGGAGGCTCCTGTCGAATTGTGTATGAGCGAAATCGGACTCTACAAAATCAAGTGAGTGTTCCCCAGGCTTAAGTTCAAATCCACACTGCATTATTTTGTCCAACCTGAAATAAACCCTGAAGCTTTGGTTGAACGCTTTCAGTACAATGAAGGCCCACTTTTAATTGGATAAAACAGGCATTAATCTTACTGAATTCGGGATGCCCCAGATGCCATGTCATCAAACTCAGACCAATGGGGCTAGTAAGCGCAGGGTGTAAGGATTTTGATTCCCATTCTATAAAAAAGGGAAATACGCCTGAATAATTATTTTCAGGGAATAACAGTTTCCATCGAAGTGTTTGCCCATCCGGTTTTATTCGGGCACCTGGTATAATATCACTATGTTTCATATTCATAGCGTCCAGGGTAGTTTTGACAGCCAGGATATCCTCAGTCCGGGCTGCCCAGGTGAGCCATTTTGGTGTGGAAAAGTCTGGAAGGGAGTCAAAAGGATAGTTGGTGGCTTGTCCGGGTATAGGTGCCATGACTTCCAGATAGCTGTTTTGGCCAAGGGACAGTAAGGCATTTTGTGTCCCCCATTGAGGGTGCCGGCCACCCTTTTGAGGCATCACTGAAGTTTTTTGATAGATAAATTGAATGCCTTCATCTATCTCTTTACAACCGAGGATAATATGGTCTATCATATGTATGGATTAAAAACAAACTACCTATATTTAAACTATGAAGCTTAAATATATGCCGGCTTTGATCATTCTATATTTTTCAATAGAATCCCATAGCCAAAATATTATCTCTACATCCACGCTCCTCGATAAGATCAAAGGTGGCTGGGCAGGTCAGACCATTGGAGTCACCTTTGGTGGGCCGGTAGAGTTTCGGTACAACGGTACCATGATCCAGACTTATCATCCGATCCCGTGGTACAAAGGTTATGTGGCCGAGATGATGACGCACAACGATGGTTTGTACGATGACCTGTATATGGATCTTACCTGGGTAGAGGTCCTGGAGCGGGATGGGTTGAAGGCTACGCCTGATGCATTCGCACAAGCATTTGCACATAAAGGGTATAAGCTCTGGCATGCCAACCAGGCAGCCAGGTACAATATATTGAATGGGATCAACCCTCCGATGTCCGGTCATTGGATCAATAATCCTCATGCAGATTGTATTGATTATCAGATAGAAGCCGACTTTGCAGGATTGATGTCACCAGGTATGCCACTCGCAGCCAATGAGATCAGCGATAGGGTAGGTCATATCATGAACTATGGAGATGGCTGGTATGGTGGGGTCTTTATCGCCAATCTATATGCGCAAGCCTTCTTTTCATCGGATATTCCATACATCATTCAGCAAGCTTTAAAATCTATCCCTGTAAAATCAAAATATTACCAGGTGATCAGTGATGTACTTAAGTGGCACAAATTATATCCTACGGATTGGAAAAGGACCTGGCTGGAAGTACAGGATAAATGGTCTGAAGATATCGGGTGCCCGGATGGAGTATATGCGCCATTTAATATAGATGCCACCATCAATTCTGCCTATGTAGTCATCGGATTATTGTACGGCAAAGGCGATTTTACCCAGACCATCGAGATCACTACCCGCTGTGGCCAAGATGCAGACTGCAATCCATCTTCTGCCGCCGGCATCCTGGGGACCATCCTGGGATACAGAAAAATACCCGAATACTGGATGCAGGGTCTGGAAGGCGCGGAAGATCTCAACTTTGCTTATACGGACATTTCTCTTAACAAGACCTATGCACTGAGTATGAAACATGCCCTGGAAAATATATTGGCCAATGGCGGCAAAGTAGAAGGCGAAAAGATCACCATCAAAGTACAAAAACCTATGCCGGTAGCTTATGAGCAGTCGTTTGATCATACTTTCCCTGCCAGCAAGACTTACCTGGGTAAGGTACTGGAAGATACTTTGAGTCTTCTTTTTGAAGGCGTAGGTATTGTCATCAAAGGTTATGTCACCAATTGGGATGGCAAATCAGATAAATACACTGCTCAATTGCTCACTACCCTTGATCAGGGCACTACAGAAACGGTCCTACTTCCGGCAGATTTTAAAGAAAGAAGGCATGAAATCTATTGGAAGTATCAGCTGCCAAAAGGGAGCCACCAGGTACAGTTGCGATTGCTCAATAAAGATCCAAAATATGATGTGAGGATTTCAGAATACATAGTTTACACTGACACATATGCTCCAATTGAAAATGTGTATCAGTTTGGCAAAGTGCCTAAGAAAAATTAAGGCATTCAGTATCCAGACTATTTTATTC
Source organism: Saprospiraceae bacterium (assembly GCA_016709995.1). Lineage (NCBI taxonomy): Bacteria > Pseudomonadati > Bacteroidota > Saprospiria > Saprospirales > Saprospiraceae > Saprospiraceae bacterium. The sequence continues at coordinate 3,039,186 of JADJLQ010000001.1, read as the reverse complement.
ACCAAAAGCAATAAGGATACTCTATGCATACTCCCTCTTATTTTAAAGTCTCTGATCCGGACACGATCGACGCGTTTATTCGGGCCAATAGTTTTGCGACTTTAATCTCTACTGGAGACATTTACCCATTGGCTACTCATATACCTTTGGAATTAGAAATAAATGCGAAAGGCCAACAAGTGCTTTGGGGACATATCTCCAAGGGCAATCCTCAATGGCAGGTGTTTGAAAAGGCACCCAAAGTATTGGCTACCTTTCTATCACCAATACATCATTATATTTCATCTTCCTGGTATGGCCAGGCCAATGTGCCTACCTGGAACTATCTGAGTGCTCAAGTCAGTGGCCATATCCGCATCATCCAGGGAGAAGAAATGATAGAATCTTTGCGGCGCATAGTTGATAAGTATGAGCGAGACTCTGTCCATCCGGTTTCCTTTGACACTATGCCCGAGCAGGTACAGCAACAAATGAATGGGATCGTCGCATTTGAGATACAGATAGAACGCAAAGAAGCTTCCTTTAAATTGAGTCAAAATAGAAACGATGTTGACTTTGAAAATGTGATTCGGGAATTAAGGTTGAGTAAGGATCCGCTGGCTAATGCGTTGGCATTAGAGATGGTTAAGTATAGAAATGGGTAAAATTTATGGCTTTGGTTGCTTCGCAACTTTGATTGCCACGCAAGACGCGTAGAAGCACGCAACAAATTTCTGAATGGGGTCTGGCTGGAGGCTTGTAGTCCTATCTCTGTACCACGATTTTTTCCGTCCAATTGGCATTGAAAGATTGGTAATTAAATAAGTAGACTCCGCTGCTCAGATTAGAGGGTAGGTTCATACCAGAGGCTGGGAATCGTGCGGTACTGAGTACTTTGCCCTCTACACTCATGATGGTCAGGAGCTCGATAGGATATTGACTGGAGAAAAATAATTTGTCCTGGAGTGGATTGGGCCAGGATCGAAAGTTTAACTGAGGAATACTTATTTTAAGGATTTGGGTATAATCAATCGAACCATCCGCATAAGTGATTTTTAAACGATAATAATTGTCTTTGGTGGTCTTGAAATCTGTAAAATTGGAGGCAAGGTTGGCGGGAAGAAGCTGCGGTGGAAGGATTTCTTTGATGGCCGTAAAGGATTTGCCTTCATTGCTTTTCTCCAATACGATCGTGAGGATGGGCACATTGATGACGCTGGTGATGTCTAATTGGATAGATTGATCAGGCTGTACTGCGCCATCCAGATTGAATGATTTGATGGCCAAAGCAGAATTATTGAGTCGGAAGACCCAAAGCCCTGACTGAATATCACTGGCCAGGATATTGCCTGACGGTAAAAACGGGTATACTCCCCAGCAACCTCTGAATACCGGCGAGTAGGAGGTAGAAGATCTGTCGGTATCAAAATAAGCGATTCGATGAATATTGTTAGGATCACTGGCATCGAAAATCTGGACTCCATCAGTGTAATAAGAAGAATAGATGAGGTTGCCTACAAAATAGGGGTTGTGGGCTATATTGGCTGTATCAGCGGCGTTGCCTTGTGGGTATTGTTCGCGCAAGGTAAGTGATTTGAATTTGATCACACCGGCAGGTTCCATATGGGTAGCGCTGGTCAATGGCACCATTCGAAGGGGGTTACCCCCGGTCTCTGTCGCATTGATCAACCAGTTTCCTCCTGGATCCATCCAACTGCTATGATTGTACCCTCCGAATACGATCCGGTCCAACTCCGGGCCACAGGCATTGCCGGTACAGTTATAGATGGATAATCCATTGCCCCCATGCGAAGCATACATAATATTGTTGCGAACATAGATATCGTGGATGTAAGATCTTGGCAATGCCTGATTGATAACTACAGTAGGACTATCCGGCTTCAGTGACAGATCCAATACAATGACCCCATTACTTCTTGTGTTGGTGCCGGCACAATACAAGCGAGCATTGGCTTCATCTATAAAAGGCATATGGCAGGTGTTGAAAAACTGGTTGGTTTGATTGACCAATACCACCGAATCCGGCAAATACTGCAGGTCAAATATCCTCAAACCACTTTGATCGACCTCGCTCACGGCATAGGCATAATGACTATAGGTCTTAAATTCGCGCCAGGCAGTCGAAGTGTAAGGACCAAATGCTTTGATCAGGGTCGGATTAGAGGGGTTGGTGATATCGAAGAAAAAGATTTTAGTAGCTCCTCCCAGGATGGCATACTCTCTGCCGGCTGCAGCATATCCCCATACATCGCTGTAATCAGTGCCTGCCTGATTCCATTGAGCTAGCCGTGTGGTTTTATACTCAAAAACCTGGCTGGATGCTTTCGTGAGCCAAAGGCTTAAAAAACCAATTAAAACTATATTTATACGTTTCATGTGTTCTACTCTATAATCAAAACAATCAAATTTGACGGTTTAGTATCTTTACCGCATGCCGATTTCAAAACTTAAAATTACCAGACATTTAGCAAAAGATCCTGTATTTCAGCCTTTGATTGAAGAAATACCTTTCCCCAAACTCAATACCACACCGACGCCTCTCAGCGATGCCCTGATCGAATCCATCGTCTACCAACAGCTGTCTATCAAAGCCGCTGCGGTCATACATAAACGTTTGTTAAGTCTGTTTGAAGAGGAAAAACTTGATTTAAAAAAGCTCACCCGGATGAAGACAGAAACCTTGCGTGGCCTGGGTCTGTCCTACTCCAAGGCAGATTATGTTCGCAATATCGCCCGGTTTTTTCTGGAAAAGGAAAACCAGGACATCGACTGGCATGGGCTACACGAAGATGACCTGGTCAAAAAACTCACGGTAATCAAAGGAGTCGGTACCTGGACCGTTCAAATGACCATGATCAGCCCTATGGGCAAGCTCGATGTATTCCCAGCACTTGATCTGGGTGTTCAGCAAGGCATCGTCCGGCTATACAATCTGGAGGAAACCGGCAAGCCCTTGGTTCAAAAAATGCATGCCATTGCAGAGCAGTGGCGGCCTTATCGGACGATTGCCTGCATGTATTTGTGGAGGTGGAAGGATCAATTTAGAAAGTAGGGGATGTAAATTAAATTTGAAGCTCAATATTTTCTACAGTGGCATTCATTACGAATCAAGATGAATAAGTCAATGCTCTGTTCACCCGGGCTCAGATTAACCTGCTTGGATAGAACACGTGATCAACATTATTTTAGGTCACTTTTTCTTTCAAAGTCAGTAATATAAAACCAGAATAAGTCAACATCCAGAAATGGCAATCCTTATAATTATTGATTTATGTTTATTGTTTGTGTAGCTGCCACTCGCAAACTAAACGACATATCTCTTTCCTGAGTAGAACATTGGTGTATTTCTACTGCTATTTCGTTCCATCCCGCTTGAAAACCTGAAGCAGACCAGCTCATCTTATAAAGTGTCTTTTCACTCAAAGGACCGACATATCCTTCCATAGGACTTATGGCCAAAGTATTGGATTTTATAGTGCCCTTGGGCATATTTGACCGTATTTTTTCACTACCATTCACATAGACAAGCGCTCCGTCATCCCGGTGCAAATAAAATGTGACCTCACTCGCTCCTATAGTGAGTTCAGAAGGAATAAAAATCCGTTTTCTAAAATAGGTGGTGATGTTTGTTGTCCTGGATACCAGGAGGTTATTTCTGGGTACAACGGTAATTTCATCACTATCACCATAGCCAAATTCTTGAAATCCTTCCTTCCAAAGGCTATCATTATAATTCAATAGTTTCCATTTCCCTGCCGGTTCTGCATTGGACACCAGGTATCTCCAGATGCCATCCTGGGTGATCAACGTATCATACACATTGACTCTCATTTCAAGGCGATCATTTAAGCCTGGATGATCTAAACTTTTAGTGCATCCTAAAAGGCACCCGGAAATAATTAAAAAGTAATAAAAGTGTTTCATTATAATTTTTTTTTTACAAACATAAGCCAGGGAAATTGGTGGAGGAATACCACATTGGGGTAATTTTAGGCTGGTTTGAGACCGACGCTTACATAAAGGAGGTTCCAGTCCAGAGTTTATATCTCCAATGGTAAAACCAGCTTCCTCAGCTTTTGGCATTAATTTCAACCAGTTTAATTAATAAAAACAAGTCAAATAAAAAGCCCAGGGAAACGATTCCCTGAGCTTATTAATTGGTTATAAATTTATACGAAGAAACTTTGAGACCTCATTGAATTAATTTTTATATAGCTTGATCACTTTATGATCTGTTTTAGAAGTAGGTTTTTAAACCTGCTTTCCCAAAGCTCAATCAAGTAATTCGAATTTTTATTAGAATGACTCTGGTAGAGATTCGCGGCAATCAAGAAGTTAGTTGCTTGGACGACTCAGATGATCAGGATCAGTCCAATGGGTAAGTTTAATATAATCCCTGCTTCCTATGTGAGATTAAAGCCTAAAAAACATATTGTCAATTGAGGAAATGGGTCAATATTTATTTTTTTGGGTAAATAACGGCATTCCAAATATCCGGTTTTCCAAACCCAGATTGATTAGAATTATCTCCTGCAGAAAGCTGTGCACTTAGGGATCCAGTTTTTATCGTCACCAGCAATTTGCAACATGGATCACCTAAGCAAGCGATAATATCATCTGTGAAATCGACTGGGCAAGAAGTAGCCGGTGTAGCCTTGCAACTACATTTAAAGGTTCCAGTCGTTTCACCATTTGCTTTTCCTTTTTGCGAACAGTCGCATTAAGGCCACCATTTGTATTGACTATTTCATAATCATCTGTTATTTTTACTTTTCCGTCTTTATAATACGTTCCTTTCGGCAATGCAGATCCATTTGATTGAGCAACACTGAGATAGTAACACAGAAAAAAGGTTTGAATTAATAATATCTTTTTCATAAATATATACTATTATTTTAATTACAAGGAAAACAAATTTTATGTTTGCAGAATTTTAAATTGCCGGAAGCATCGGTTCCACATATTATATCGACCACAGTGCATACCAGGTTGGAATACGGTTTCTGGGGAGAGCTCGAACTCTTACTTTTCTTTTTTCTGCTTGCCATAGTATTTACTTCGTTTATAAACGGCAAATTTTTTCCCTTTTCATCTAATGCCTTCCATGAAACTATTGTTCCATTATTGACTATAGCTACTAAGTTTATTTTACCTTCGGAAAGTGAACAAATTTCATTTTCTCCCTCAGTCAAATGCTTTGAATTCACCACATCTTCTAATGAATTTCCGCAATTCATTAGAAGACTTTGCGCACTCAGGAGTCCATATTGAAAAATAAATGCAAAGGCGATAGAGTACAATTTTAATTTTTTCATTTTCATTTTATTTAGATTTGATTAAAGATTTAGATTTAGTGGGTTCGCAAAATCGATTCTCAGGAATATAGTCTCAATTATTTTCCATTCCTGTAGTGCAATTTGTTAATCATTTTTGCTGTATTTATTTCTTACAATGGCATGAGACACATAACATTGGCTGTCGGTAATATTGATGCGAGTTTAAAGTGTTGATCTAGATTGGTTCGAATGCCAAAATTTAACTGGATAATGTTATTTAATTTGAGCTCTCCTCCGTAGCAAAAGGTTGTTTTTTCTAATTGCCTGATCTGCTTTGAATCTGAAGATCCAGGAAGCGAAGGATTTTTCCAAATGTCATGAACAAGTTCTGTATAAAAGTTAAACCGTGGATTACCGTATCGGATATTAGCACCAACCATTAAGTGGGTGTTTAATTGGTCGAAGTGAAGTAATTTTATCATTCCAGTTGCTTGAAATTTTCGACCAAGATCTTTTGATCCTATTAACCATAAACCTAATCCGTCATTTATCTTGAATGTGCTGTCAGTTTGAATGTCGTAGTTGTTGATTTTTCCGAACCCAAGATCTACAGCAGTCGCATTCCAATTTTCTTTATAGTATTGGTTTTTTATTTCATCATTATAATAAGCTTGATCTATCGAAATAGAATGAAGGCTATCCATCTCGTTTGATATATTTCTTTGTATACTTCTTTTCTCATTCATGTTTTTTGTTTTTAACAGTGAATTTTTTAATGCTTTAATTCGAAATTTGTGTTCAGATTTATAGTCTTCATAAGTTTCAATTGATTCTTCCAAGCTTGGTTCTAATAATGGATCATGATCGGTATATAGGTTTATTTTGCCTGCATAGGCGATAGTTCTTTGTGGCCCCCAGTTTACCGTCCCAATTGAGATTGAAACTTTACTTAGGGCCCTGTAAAAATTTGTAGCGCGTCTATATTCCCTTATGTGTCCATTATTATAATATAGTAGCCATAGAGGTTGAAGTTCGATAGCAAGATTTGGAGTTGATTTGTAGGATCTCAGCGTCCAGTCCACTTTTACAGAGCGACATGTTCCTGCCTGGAATACTTTGTTGGGTGCTACATCTATCAGGAGAAAAGCCGATGCTGGAGGAATACTCATAAAAGTACTTTTCGATATTTCATCTAGAGTATTATAGTCCTCTTGCTCTTGGGCAATTGTTATATAAATTGATAAAAGTAAAAGTGTAAGGCATAATACTAGTCTGAATTTCCATTTCATAATTGAGCTAATTTTAATTCAATTGATTTTGTTTAATCTATTGTGTCACATCATATTAATTCGTTCTAATTTTTATTGATGACTTTTGTTATCACCCCTGTCCCCATATTGTATTAAGGCTTCCATCTTGTTAGCAACCTTTAATTTTTTATATGTGCGATGTGCATACTGCCTGACTGCTGCTAATGAAATATTCATATCGGATGCAATGGCTTTATAAGACTGGCCATTCAATAATTTCACCAACACTTGTTTTTGAATTTCATTGAAGTGAATTTCGTTAGGCATGGAGCTTAAGACGATTGGGTGTGATTGGTTCATAGCTATTATTTATTAAGTAATTAGTAATGAATCAAATTTCTTTTATAGTATAAGCTTTCACAATACCCCATTGAGGTAAATTGCTTTTTAATGTTTGTTTCTGTATTATTTGGAAACGTAGGCTTTTGATAAAGGGTACAATTAACTATGATCCATCATGCACATTTAAAGCTTGTCCAAGATGTGTGCCCGAGACAGTTTAAAAAATTCTTACTAAGGGATTTGTATCTATGCCACCCCTTCAGAATCGATAGATAATTTGAAGTTCTATTATGAATATTAAATCCCTTCTGGAGTAATTGATGGCATCTAAAATATTAATGTGCGGGACAAAAAGCTAGCAGTGATATCAGTGGAGTTTATGAATAGCTGGCTAGCATTAAGGTGTTCGAGTTAATCCAAATTACCACTATGCGTTAAGACTAATCTTATTAAGAATGGTATAATGATTTATCCTTCCGGCTATTGTGCTGACTTTTAAATTAAAACTTTCAGATTTAAAAACTTATTACTGGTATGACAAGTTAGTATTAATCTATTCTTGGAAGGTCAAGGATTGCAAAATACCCATACATATCAATTTGATAACCTATTTTCAGATTAGCGCTGTATACAATAGAAAGATCTACTTCTATTCCTTTGAACATTTTTACGGTTTGTGTGGATTGGTGGATTACTTTATCTTCTCTAAGTATTCGCCAGCCACTTGTAATGCAACCTCCAAATTTTGACGAAGACATATTCCAAATAGCATTGGCAGACGCCATAATGGTCCACTGTATAGGAATAAAACCATACTCAGTACCTTCTGGCAGGATAGGCAGCAGTGATTTGGCCCTATTGATTACGGAATCCATCTTCATATTAAAATCGCGTATAGATACTTTTTGAATATTTAAAGTAGATGCTATGTAGAAATCTGATTTAAACCTGGCCACTCCAGATAGGCCAACATTAAAATTTTGAGCTTCAGGAGATTGAAAGCGAGTTTCTGGCAAGACCTTAAAGTGAGGACTTGAAACTCCTTGAACTTCGAATTGACTCATTATTATTAAATTTTAAGCAAATGATTTAAATAGTATTCCAAATATAGATGATTTAGGTCAAGCATAGACTTATCTGAGTATATTTTGTTGTACCGCTTTCATCACCGCTTCACTTCTACAGGCCACATGCAACTTTTTATAAATCCTTTTTACGTGAGTTCGTACGGTCTCGTAACTGATAAATGCTTTTCCTGCTATTGAATAGAAATCATCTCCATGAACCATCATGCCCAGGATTTCCTTTTCTCTATCACTTAACATATAGTCTTCAGTGTTTGGTTGGACCAGGATTACATTTTTTGATGTAAAAAAGCCAAGTACTTTTTTGGCTATGTTTGCGCTCATTGGAGCTCCGCCATTATAGATTTCATTGATGGCTTCCAGGTATTTATGCGGAGCATCGTTTTTGAGGATGTAGCCTGATGCCCCATTACACAAGGCATCAAATATCTTATCATTGTCTTCAAAGATAGTCTGAATCAGTATTTTAACTTCTGGATATTTGGCCTTGATCTTATGACTTAACACTATTCCATTGAGGCCCGGCATCTCGATATCCATCGGTATGACATCAGGTCTTGTAAGTTGTAGATTTATGTCCCAACCATCTCCATTTGGGAAAGCACCACTGCAAGTATACCCCACAGTTCCATTGAGTATGGCGGTGAGTGCCTCCCGCATCAGCATATTATCTTCAAATATGACTACCCTGATATCCATATGAATAGGTATTTAACTAAGATACACCATTAATTTGATCTTGTGACATATAGAATGATTTATTTATTGCGGAAATAATGGATGACTTTTAATTCTTCGGATCTGCCTTAAATGTCGGTCAACATGACCATAGTGTATCATGTAAATCTGGACCAGATTTTTATTATAAGTCGGAATCTTGCGGATGTACAATCTAAAGTTTAAATCAGAGGTCTCTATCTCCTTTATTAGTTCGTCGCATTTTGAATTGAACAATTTAAGCACGGCATCACCAGGGATAAATCCTGTGGGAATAGTATAATCAGGAGAGGTATGAGGTTTGTCCTCATAGATCCAATGGGTAGCGGTGGAATCATCCTCCAAAAGATTTTTTACATCGTCCATAATTATTCCATTCCAAATAGCTCCGCGAGTATCGCGCTGGGTGATTAGTTCCCACATATAGAGGTGCTCCATGACTTGTCCTATGGACCAGGATTTAGGGGTTTCTTTAAAGCTCCATTGCGAAGGGGTGAGGTATTGAGTTGCAGCATTTATTTCTGCTTTAGTCCTTACATACTCCTTCACCAGGTTGGTTCTATCATGTATGGTCCAGGAAGTATCTTGAGCTGAGGTCAGATGATAGAAGCCTAATACAATTAAACTTACGAGATACCAATTCTTCATTTTTAAGCATTTAAATAGTACGTACAAAGTAAATAAAAGGCCTTTCAGCACCCAATACCTCAATGGGGTAATTAAGTTTGATCTTATACAGGTAGCGTTAAGAGGATTTCAGTCCCCTGATTTTTAATGGATTTGATGGAAACTTGGGCATGCACATCAGCAGCTCTTTTTTCAATATTTCTTAATCCGTTACCTTGACCGCTGGTTGCAACATCAAATCCAATACCATTGTCCCACAAAAGAAACAGGATGGAATCTTTATCAGTTGTTATCTTTAGATCTATGGTAGTAGCCTCACTATATTTTAGAGCATTGTTGATAGCTTCTTTTAAGATCAAATAGAGGTTTCTTCTTTTGTGTTCTGGGATATGGTATTCGTCCAGGTCTAAGGTTGATTTGAAAGAATATTTAACCTCTTTTGCCTTGCACAGTTTGACTGCATAGTCGTTGATTTTATCTAATAAATTTGATAAATGATCTTGATCAGGATTGATTAACCAAACTATCTCATTGAGCTTATTTACCATTTCACTTGATGATTCCCGTATTATGTCTAAAGATTTCTTCAAAGAGGTATCTTTAGCATCAAATTGGGATTGAGCTAAATGAGTATACATACTGATACCACTTAGATTGGCTCCAAGATCGTCATGAAGCTCCCGACTCAACCTCAAGCGTTCATTCAACAAAGATGCTTTGATTTCGTTTTGTTTTTTGTTTCGGTATAGGATAAAGACACTAAAAAATCCTAAAATGGATGTAATTAATATACTCCACCACCTTAGCTGTCGTTTAAAGTTTGATTTAATAAAAATAAGATCCTGCTGCCTGATCTTCTCTGCAAAGTCAATGTTTTGAAATTCCTGATCTTGCCTGGATCTATTGAGCAATTCGTTGGTCTTAATGATTAATGCCTGGTACTTAACTATGCTGTCTTTAATCCCTTTCTCTTTAAAGTATTCATTGTAGGAAGTATAGCACCTCAGTAATAGATCAGGACTATTTAATTTAATAGCTTCTACGAATGCTTGATGGAGGTAGTCTAATCTTGACATTTCTGAGTTTTCGTGTTTTAGATTGGACAATAATAGACTGGATGCAACTACCCCCCTAAGATAATTTTCTTTATAGCTATGGTGAATAGCTATTTTAATCATTTTAATCCCCAGAGAAACACTGTCTTTAGCGATAAATTCTCTGCCTAAATTCAAATAGATACTGCCCAGATAGCGGTTATAATTGTTGTCCTGAGCTAGTTTAAGCGATAACTTGCCTGCTATTAAAGCGGAGTCCTTCTGTTTATTTCCTAAAAAGATCCTCCCTAAAGTAATATAGGTAATACATTGAATGATTTTATTATTAGTTCGAGTAGAAAGATCCAATGCTTGCCTGAATGAATAAATGGCTTGATTATAATTGGCATAATTGCCATAAAGAATTCCCAGATACTGTAATATCCTGGCTTTTTTATCCATTTTCTGAAATTCAATGGTTTGTGTTCTGTCAGTAAATTCATCCGGTGCTTGATATTGTGCTCCTAATACTGAAAAATTGTTAGATAAATTATCTATCACAGAGATAGCGTCTAAAAACATTTTGAGTGCTCTGGAGTAATTATTTTTATTTAAGTACGAGTAGCCCATCTTTGCCAATGAATGGGCCTCCTCAAGAGGGAGTTGTAGCTTTTGGGAAATGTTCAATGATTTTTCAGCAAAATATAAACTGCTGTCGGGATTTATTTCCGTAAAAATTTCAGTCAATAAGTGATAGTGAGTTAAGTTTAGAGTGTCATTGTTAATAGGAGGTCTGTAGGATGTGTCCTGGCCTATGCAAACCATGGATTGAAGTATCAAAATGATTTTGACAGCTTGTCGCCAAAGGCCGTCTGATTTATTTTTTATAAGAGATAGAGTAGTCAATATTTTTACCTAGATATTAGAGCAGCAGTGTTAAGAGAATTTCAGTCCCCTGATTTTTAATGGATTTGATGGAAACTTGGGCATGCACATCAGCAGCTCTTTTTTCAATATTTCTTAATCCGTTACCTTGACCGCTGGTTGCAACATCAAATCCAATACCATTGTCCCACAAAAGAAACAGGATGGAATCTTTATCAGTTGTTATCTTTAGATCTATGGTAGTAGCCTCACTATATTTTAGAGCATTGTTGATAGCTTCTTTTAAGATAAGGTAAATTTGTCTTTTTGCTTTAGGAGGTACGAAAGTATTACCACTAATCTCCATCGAAGAACTAAAATAAATATTTTTAGCAGCAGCCATTGGGATGGCATATCCTTCCAGATGCTCCAGGAGCATTGCCATCGTATCTTGTGATGGTTTGACACCCCAAATCAGATCTTTAACCTGAGTGTTTATTTCATTGGTAGAATGCTGAAGTATCTTCAAAGAGTCATTGGCTTGTCTTATTTTTCCTTGATTTAATTGTTCATGTACTAAATGTAAATACATTGAAATACCACTTAGCGTGCTTCCGACCTCATCGTGTAATTCACTTGAAAACTGAAGCCTGGCTCTTTCTTCAATTAATTGGCCTTTAATTTTTTCAACAGCCAGCTCTTTTTCCTGGTAGTGCCATTTCTTGAGTATGGCTGCCAGGTAGAAGATCATATCGCCCAAAATGCCCAACCTTATAAATAATAAAGGATACCCATCTGTAAATAGGTGATGGTATCCATAGTTACGAAGCACGATCATTAAGACGGTGGTACAAGTGCCTACGATGGTACATATCAAACCGCTTGATATTAAAGCCGAAAACAGACTGTTGTTTTTGCGAATTACGTGGATAACCCAAAAAGCCGGTAAAACAGCTATTAATTTAACTGAGTAAAAAATAAATTGCTTGTCAATTTTTGCCAGGGTAAGTAAAATGAATAACACACTAAAGCCAGCGATCAACCAAAGGATCGATACAAATAATTTGTTGATAGACTGGTCCGCGCTTATATCCTGATAAAATGATTTAAGGAATAAGATGTAACAAAGATTCTCAAGAATAACCAATGGTGTGTTGATGAAGTCGTACCATGCAGAGTTCCATACAACATCTTCCGATATTCCAAAAAAGGTATAGGGTGCATTGACAAAAAAGTATACAGCAGCAAAAAATAGAAATAGCGCGTAGAAAAGGGTATCTCTTCTTTTAGTCATTACATATATAAAACCAAAAGTGATGATCTGAAATACAAGTATACCTTGAAAGAATAAATAAAAGACTTCTATAAATTGGTTTTGCACTAAAAGAAATATTTAATAGCAATACAAATATAGAAATGTATGCCGGCTTTGGTCAAACCGGAAGAAGTCTATATCTAAAAAGAGAGTATGAAGGGCGGTAATTTAAAAACGCTACAACCTAATTTTTACTCTTAGCCACCTTGATATTGCTGGTCCTGATCATATCCTGTACGATCTGTGCACACTCTTCGAGGTATATATCTTTGCGGATACTTCTAAACCATTCTTCTTGTCGTTCCTGGAGTACTGATTCGGAAGTATTGGACTTGTCTATAGCGGAGAAGTCTGCAGAAGGAGTAGGCACCAATTTTGTAGTACGATTATTGAGAAGGGTAAATTTTTCTGATTCGTTTTCACGTATTTTTTCCTCCTTCATCAACTTGTCTAGATTGAGCGAGGCAATAGTCATATCACCGCGATTTTTCAGTCGTAATGCATTTTCATCCAGAAGTTTGAAGATGGTGCTGGTATCTGTCCTGGCAGCACTCGCAGCTCTCAACTGATCAATATTGTCGACTACATATACATTTTGACTGTAGTTGAGCTTGGATATTTCTGTCCACTCCATAGCATGTTTGCTTTCTTTTTCTCCTACTTCAAGGTATTTAAAGTTATCGGCAAGTACGATATCTGGCACGACCCCTCTGAGTTGGGTAGATCCACCGTTGATTCTATAAAATTTTTGCACACTAACTTTGATCTCACCAAGTGGTTTGTACTGATCGACCCCACTGACCATTTTGTCCAGAGGGAAAAATCGTTGTACAGTGCCCTTGCCATAAGTACTGGGAGATCCCACAATGACAGCTCGTTTATAATCCTGCAGCGCTGCAGCAAGAATCTCCGAAGCCGATGCACTGTAAGCATTGGTCATAATCAGAAGGGGACCATCGTAATTGACCGAATTGTCCCGGTCATTCATCACATAGGGATTGCCAGACTTGGATTTTACTTGTACGACAGGTCCTGTCTCAATAAACTGGCCAGCCATGTCTACCACCTCTGTCAGGGAGCCACCACCATTGTATCTTAAATCAATGATAATGCCTTTTACTCCTGCTTTTTGCAGCTTAGAGGTTTCTTTGGCGATATCCCGGGCGCAACTTTTCCCATTATTATCTTCAAAGTCCGCGTAAAAACTAGGCAACAAAATATAGCCAATTTTGTCGGTGGTACCTGGTATCTCTATGATAGAAGATTTGGCATAGCCTTCTTCTAAGATCACTTCATCTCGTATCAGGTGGATCGCTTTGGTATTGCCATCTTTTTTCTTGACATTGATGGTCACCCCGGTACCTTTCTTGCCCCTGATATAGGTGATCACTTCATCCACACGCATGCCTACTACTTCTTTGGCCTGCCCCCCATCTTGGGTGACGCTTAATAAAAGGTCATCTACCTCCAATTCTTTATTCCTGGCAGCAGGTCCCCCAAGGATGATATTGCTGACTTTGACATATTCTTTATCCTGCATCAGCCGGGCCCCAATGCCTTCATATTTGCCAGACATCTGCATATTGAAGTCTTCTTTGTCCTTCGGCGAAAAATAATTGGAGTGAGGATCAAAATATCCGGTGATAGCGTTGAGATAAGCTTCAAACCAAACACCACTTTCAGAGTTTTTTAACCTGAAAAAATAGTCGTCATATACTTCTTTGACTTTGGCCTGAACTTCTTTTTCCAGATCGGCAGTGCTCTTTTTGGCTTTATCGGTTGATTTCAACTGTTCTTCCAGGCGGTCGGCCAATCTTGACTCTATCTCATATTCGATGAGTGTATTCCAGTAGGTTTTGAGCGCAGCATCTGATTTGGCATAAGCCAGCTTGTCAGGATCCAGCTCAATGGTTTTATCGGACTTAAAATCATAGGTCCTGGCCATCGCATCCTTGTAATAACCCTCTGCCTTCAACACTGATGCTTTGATCAGTTTGACCATGAGGTAATGAAAGTCCAGGTTGCGGGCTTTGACATCTTCATCGAGCCTGGTCTCATACACTTTAAGCTGATCTATATCGTTTTGAGTAAAAAACCTTTTAGAGCCATCTACAGCATCGAGATATTCATCATATACCGCTTTAGAAAACTGATCGTCAATCGACTGGGGCCTGAAGTGGGCCTGATCCAATACCTGCATCACGGTATGCAGGATCACCGCTTCTTTTGTACCATCTGTAGCCGGAGGCTGTTTTTTAGTGATGGTGAAAACATACATTAAGGACACTACTCCGAAAGCAAACAATGAACCTCTCATAAACCATTTAATTATTGTATTCATCTTAATAAACCAAAATATTCAACAAAAGTTATCTTAAAGGGGATTAAGATTTTTAATTTGAAGAAATAAATATACCAGAAATCAGGCACTCGTCCGTACAATGGTAAATATTAACTTTCTTCTAACTAATTTGGGTAATACATAGGAACGGGTGAAGGCGCGCAAAGGCGCAAAGGCGCGAAGATAATTTGGTCAATACATAGGAACAGGTGAAGGCGCGCAAAGGGCAAAGGCGCAAAGGCGCGAAGATAATTTGGGTAATAAATAGGAACAGGTGAAGGCGCGCAAAGGCGCAAAGGCGCGAAGATAATTTGGTACATACATAGGAACAGGTGAAGGCGCGCAATGGCGCGAAGATAATTTGGGTAATACATAGGAACAGGTGAAGGCGCGTAATGGCGCGAAGATAATTTGGGTAATATATAGGAACAGGTGAAGGCGCGCAAAGGCGCAAAGGCGCGAAGATAATTTGGGTAATACATAGGAACAGGTGAAGGCGCGCAAAGGCGCAAAGGCGCGAAGATAATTTGGTAAATACATAGGAATAGGTGAAGGCGCGCAAAGGCGCAAAGGCGCGAAGATAATTTTGGTAATACATAGGAATAGGTGAAGGGGCGCAAAGGCGCGAAGGCGCGAAGATAATTTTGGTAATACATAGGAATAGGTGAAGGCGCGCAAAGGCGCGAAGTATAATTGGGCTATACCTTGGCGGATACGATGGCGAGCAAAGGTTCAAAGGGATGAAGGAATAAACTAAAAAACTCAATACATCGGTACATACACGATACATTTTCCTTCAAAATAAGGATCGTTTATTTTCTTTTCTATCATAAATATTTCGTGCGGTTTTTTTCTGACTGCAACCCCTTCGTCTTTCAATGGATGCCCTTTGTAGGCGATCAATCCATTGGGTCGGGCATTGATGTTTTTACTTTTGATCCGAGGGCGTGCTAATCGAATGAGGTCTGCCAGGTTGGTGACTGCCCTGGCGGCGACGAAATCGTAGGTCGATGTGACATCTTCGATGCGAATGTGCTCCGCAGTCACATTGGCCAGTTGCAGATGGGTGATAGCTTCTTTGACCACTTTGATTTTTTTGCCGGTACCATCTATCAAGTGAAATTTAACTTCGGGAAATACGATGGCCAGAGGTATACCTGGAAATCCGCCACCAGTGCCGAGGTCCAGGATGTCTGTGTCCGGCTTAAAAGTCATAAATTTAATAAGGGATAGACTGTGGATCACATGGTGTAGCATAAAATGCTCCATGTCCTTGCGGGAAATAAGATTTATTTTTTCATTCCATTCCTGATAAAAGGGAAGCAGGCTGCGCAGTTGCGTTAATTGATGCTCTGATAAATTGGGGAAATTAATTTTAAGGTCCAAAGTCATAAGTAATAGCTCTTCATATAAAAGTCAAGAAGGTGCGTTGATAAAATCTTTTAGTGCGCCCAGTCTTCTAGTTTAATCCCCTTTATTATTTTAAAATGACTGGTATTGTTTGAAACCATCACTAGATTGTGAGTTATTGCTGTGGTCCCAATCAATAAATCAAAGTCGTCAATCCGAGTACCTGCTTTTTGTAATCTAACTTTTTCTTTAGCGTATAAATCTAAAGCATGAAAAATGGGTAGGATTTTAACACCAGTCAAAAACAGGTCAAGCACTTTTCTGTTTTTTTCAGTGTGCTCACTATTCTCAACACCATATTTTAGTTCAGCAAGCGTAATTTCAGAAATAAATAAATTGCCTGGAGTAATGTTTCCAAACCTTTCGTCTAGATTATATTTGCCTTTCATGTAAAAAATGGCAATATTGGTGTCGAGCAGGTATTTTTTCAAAATTGATCAACTAGCCTATTAGTCATCCTGCTTGATCTGATTTCGGTAATTATCTCTTCGGCCGATTTTTTCGATTCAAAAGCACCAAATGATTTTTGAAACAATGATTTTTCACTCTTTAAATCGGATTTGATTGAATCAGACAGCTTAGCAATTAAATCTAACTTCATGCTTGAACTAAGGCTATCAAGTAATTCTGCATAACCTTTAACGATTGAATTATCGGCTTCAAAGTCTTTCATAAAAAAATCAAAGATAAGGGATTAAAAAATTTATATAACTAATTTAGTGAATAAGTATTGATAATCAAAATATTATGAAATGGTTTTCACATTTGCTCATATACTTTCAACCAGGCATTGGCCATTAATTTTGCGCCAGCCAGGGATGGATGTACACCATCAGGGCACCAATAAGCGGCACCTCCTTTGGGCAATACTTTATCAAACTCACTTTGAAAGGGCACAAAACTGGTCTTGAACTCAGTGGCTAATTTTTTGCAGGAAACTCTATATCCCGGGAAGACAGTCTTCCATTTTTCATCTCCGACAGCAGTCCCGCCATCTACCACAAACGGTTCACAAAGAATGATCCTGGTCATAGGTAAGGCATCTTTGGTCCTTTTCAATAGAGCCCTCAGATCATTTTCAAACACTTCCACAGTACCATTATAACCTCCGGTGAGTGTATGCCAAAAATCATTGACTCCGATCAGAATGCTGAGTACATCCGGTTTGAGATTCAAAGCGTCGTCATCCCACCTTCCAGCCAATTGAAATACTTTATGGCCTGAAATCCCCCGATTGTATATTCGAATGTGTTTTTCTGGATATTTTTCAAGCAGCGAAGCTGCAGCCATGTGCACATAGCCTGTGCCCATACCCGAAGCATTGTTTGCATAATATTGGGCTTTATCACGACCAGCATCCGTGATCGAATCTCCCTGGAAAAGGATGGTGATCTTGCCATCATCGATACTATGCGTGAAGGAAGCAAATGGAGCTGCCATGGAACCTAGCAGGCTTGTTTTGAGAAAAGTACGTTTATCCATAAGGTTGATAGATTAAAATTTAAAAAATTGAAGATAGGGTTTAGTTATTATTTATTCCACCAAATAGCCACATCAGCCAGTAATAACTAATTGAAACCTACCCCAAAAATTGAATTAAGGCTATCTCTAATAACCTAGTTTTGTTCAGAAATTGGTTGTTATAAAATTAGACGAGGCGAGTTGAAGGCGCATAGCGGGGCTTCTCTGTAACTGAAAATCAACGAAGTATAATTTTATAAGAACCTATTAGGTAATTTTATTAAAATTGCCGTTCGGGCAAAAGGAGGTTGTTAGAGATAGCCTTAAATCATAATGTGACTTCAAATCTCCCTCAAAATACGATGTCACCTTTCCATACATGCGTATTGGCTTGTGAGCCGCCGAAGACATAGATCCTGTCTTTCCACCGGGTGAATGCAAACCGGTCGGTCCAAAAAGGGCAAGTACCGAAATCTGACCATTTGCTGTTTTTGATATCCAGTTTTTCCATAGTGGAGAATGCACCTGGTGTTTTTCCTCCAAAAGTGACTATAAAATCACCTATGGACACCCCTCCCATATTGCCCCTGGGCCTGGGCATCTGAGGTTTGAATCCGAATTCCCGTTTGGCGTGGTTGATATAAAAAGTGCCGACTTTGGGGTCAAATCCATTGCCACCGACTAAATAAATTTCATCCCCTTTAGAGATAGCCACATGATCAAATCTACCAGTCGTCAGCTTGTTTTGAATTTTCCAGGATTTGGCGGCATCATCAAAAAATAATAGCTCCTGGCAGTTGATAAAACTATGAGTATTGTCCCCACAGATACCACAAGAAGCATATAGTTTATCCTCATTGACCGTTAGTGAAAACCTGGCCCTGGGAGCTGGAAGCGAGGGCAATTCTTTCCACACAAAATCTACGAGGTCATAATAATCTACCCGGCGCATGATGTGGGCAGAGTCATCTATGCCTCCGGCGACGACCACTTTATCGCCCCATAAGGTCATAGCAGCTTCGCTTCGAGGACCGGGCAGACCAGCAAGGTCAGTCCAGATATAAGTAGCGGGATTGTATTTCATAAATCTGCCTTCTAACCCTGCCAGCACATAGATCTCATCTTTATAGGTGATGGCACTGCCATTGAGAATAGGGTGTTTGGCAGGTACATCTTTGGACCAATTGATGGCTTTTGGTTCTTTTTCAGTGACCGGGTTGGCACCAGGATTTGATTTGCAATAAAGGAAGCAGGTGCAGAGGAAAGTTAAATAAACCAAATTTTTTGACATAAGCCGCAAAGGTAGGAATATCACACCATTTTGATATTATTATTTTATTTAATATGTTTTTATAAATCATTCCTTTAATTTTGACCCCATGTCCTCTTTGATTCAGATCGAAGGTATCGTACTCAAAACAAATAAATATGGTGAGACCAGCATCATATCCCAGATACTGACCCGTGACCATGGGTTGCAGTCTTTTATCATGGGCGGAGTCAATGGTAATCACGGCAAAGCTGGTATGTTTCAGATCATGAATCAATTAGACATAGTAACTTATTTTAATGAACACAAATCTATCCATAGGATTAAAGAAGCCCGGTATGCCAAAATCTACCAGACTTTGCCTTTTGAGATGCAACGCACGGCCGTAGGAGTATTCATGCTGGAGCTATTGAGGAAATGTATCCAGGACAATGATTTTGACCAGGAGATGTATGATTGGGTGGTGACCTGCCTGGACCACACTGATGATCCGCCAATGAAAGTCACCTGGATTCCTCTATACTTTTTATTGGGTCTGACCAGGTATTTGGGTATCTATCCGCTGAAGCCTCATGTGCTCGTTGGGCAATATTTTGACCTGCGTGAAGGTAGGTTTATTGACCATGAGCCTTATCATCGCGATGCGCTCAATGCAGCTTGCACCAGATTGCTCAGTATACTGATGGAGCATCATGATGCCGGCGTCTGGACTGCACCTTTGGAGAGTAGCAAACAAGACAGAAAGGATCTTTTGTATGGTTTGTTGGACTATTATAAGTTTCATCTGGGCCACTTTAACGGATTAGAATCTCCGCATATCCTGGAAGAAATATTGACAGCATAAATACTAAACTCGTTCAATTTTACTTTTTACAGAGTACATGATATTTAAATCGACAGCTTTTATTCCAAGATTGATAGCCTCGAGTTATAAAGGGCTAGGCACTGTTGAGAAGATTTTTAGGGTGGGGTCCCTGATCCTGATCCTGGCTTTATTTTTTATTTTTATTTTCACTGGCATGGTCAGGTTGGGTGTGTTTGGATCTCTGCCGTCTATCGCAGAAATCAAGAGCATCAAAAACCCGGTATCTTCAGTACTATTGGATGACAATGGCAAATCTTTTGGAAAATATTTTATTGAAAACCGGACCAATGTCAATTACAACTCTATATCGCCTCATATCATCCAGGCGCTGATCGCGACGGAAGACCAAAGATTCTACCAACATCATGGCATCGATATTCGTAGTTGGGCCAGGGTGCTCTTCAAGTCAATACTCCTTTCGGACCAATCTTCAGGTGGAGGAAGTACGATCAGTCAACAGTTGGCCAAAAACCTCTATCCCCGAAAAGATTATTGGATATGTACTACTCCGATCAATAAAATTACAGAGATGATGATCGCTCTTCGGTTAGAGCGAACCTATAATAAGGAAGAAATACTCACCTGGTATCTCAATACAGTGCCTTTTGGCAATAGCATCTTTGGTATCGATGTAGCTTGTAAACAATTGTTCAATTCGGACCCGGAGGATATCAATATTGAAGAGGCGGCAGTACTCGTAGGTATGCTCAAAGCTACAGGAGTGTACAGTCCTCTCAGAAATGAAGAGAAGGCCACTGAAAGAAGAAATATTGTTTTGGGTCAAATGGTCAAAAGTGAGTTTATTTCTACAGCAGCTTACGACTCCCTCATCAAGCTGCCTATCAGGTTGCAATACAAAAAAGAAGGACATACGGTAGGCCTCGGCACTTATATACGCGAACAAATCAGACTTGATCTCAATCGCTTGCTCAAAGATTACCAGACACCTCAAGGTCAGCCATATAACTTGTACACGGACGGACTGAAAATATATACGACACTGGATGCACAAATGCAGCGACTGGCTGAAGACGCTGTGCATGAACGAATGACTAAACTACAGACCGATTTTGACAGGCATTGGAAGAAAAAGATCCCTGGGAGCAAGCTTCCTTTGTCTCAGATCTCATCCCGAAAACAGAAAGATATATCGGTATGAAAAAAGAAGGTAGTACAGAGGTGGAGATAGAGTCCGCTTTTAAACAAAAAAGGCCGATGACCATTTTTACCCATGCCGGAGAAAAAGACACTTTGATGACACCCCTGGATTCTTTAAAATATTATATCAAAATACTCAATGCAGGTTTTGTAGCGATGGAACAAAGTAGTGGAAAAATCAAAGCCTGGGTAGGAGGTGTAGATTATGCCCACTTCAAATATGATCATGTCCGATCAAAGCGCCAGGTAGGTTCCACTTTTAAGCCGATCGTGATGGCTGCTGCGCTCGAAGAAGGGTATACTCCCTGTGATTATTTTTCCAATGACCATATCGTCTATAGTCAATATGATAATTGGGAGCCACAGAATTCGGACAATACTTATGGTGGCTTGTACTCTATGGAAGGCACCCTGGTGCACTCCGTCAATTGCGCCGCAGTAGACGCTATCATCCAATTAGGGTCCAAGCCTGTGATCGACATGGCCAAAAGGCTAGGCATACAATCTTCACTTCCTTCAGTACCTTCTTTGGCCCTTGGCACAGCGGATATTTCTTTGATGGAAATGGTACAGGCTTTTAGCGTATTTCCCAATAAGGGTATGAAAAACAAGCCGTACTACCTCCGCAAGATTGAGAACAATAAGGGGGAAGTCATCGTGGATTTTGAAAAAGACCTGCCTCCGGCAGAGAATATACTTTCCGAAGTCAATGCGCAACTTATGACGCAGATGCTTAAATCAGTGGCCGAATCCGGCACTGCCAGAAGCCTCAAAAGTGCATATTCTATTGGATCAGAAGTGGGTGCAAAAACAGGTACCACTCAAAATCAAAGCGACGGCTGGCTGATAGGTTTCACTCCAAAACTATCTTTTGGTGCCTGGGTAGGAGGAGAGATGCCTACGATACGATTTAGATCACTGGATCTGGGTCAAGGCTCTTATATGGCACTGCCGATCTGCGGCAGTTTTTTACAAAAAATGAATGCCAATAAAAGTTTGAAAAAATTTCAGGGAGGAAGTTTTCCCGCATTGTCTGATGAGGCGATGAGCATGCTGGGCTGTCCTTATTATATTGAAGAAGAATACGACGAGACACTTGTCGCTGATAATCTGGCTCCGGCTGACAGTATGATGACGGTGCCGGTCTCCCGCCATCGGGTGGATACTATCAATAATATTAAAAATCGCAAACGGGAGCGAAGGAAAGATGGGGGCGGTATTGGGGGCTTTTTAGAAAGACTATTTAAGAAAAAAGAAAAGCCTGTCGATGCAGAGGATCATCGTTGATGGGCCTGAAACCCCTACTGACCATTGTGTTCAAACCAATCGTACCGGGCCGTATTTACGGTGTGGGTTCCATTGGAGGTGGCATACATTCCGTACATACATCCTACAAAACCACCAGCGGTTTCTGTGCTTAAAAAAGTTCGATCCATATCTGATCTCAGCAATAGCCATTCACCTTTTTTGACAGAATAATAAAAATTGTATCCCTGGTCATTGACTTCTATTTTAAAGATGATGGCACTATTTTTTTTTTCGTAAAGGGATAGAGGTAAGGAGTGTAGGACCGTCGGCTTTTCGATCATTGCCCGGGCCTTTATACAGTTGTACTACAGGCCTGGCATTGTCCGCTGACTTGCACATAAAATAATAATGATTCTCATTCTGGAATACGATCAGTCCAGCTTGTTCATTAGCAGCAAGTGTTTGAAATTGCATGCGGGTCGTAACATACCCGGATAAGTGATTCTGTCGATCGGCTACCATGGCAATAGGGTTTTTTCCACTACAGGTATTTGAATCGAGCTCTAAAGTCAATTTGCTTTTTTTTACCCGGTAAAACTTTTTGGTTGGAGTTCGTAGAAAGGTATATCGTTTGTTGAGTTCAGTACCGTCAAAGTGGTCAAAAAATAATTGATTGGTGGCAAACTCGTTGATCCTGGAGGTAAAATTAGGACCGTCTATTTTGGGCCACGGGTATTGAGACTGGATTGTTTTAAAACCAGGATTGATGATTGGCCATCCATCTATCCATTGAACCGGGGTCATAAAAGTTTCTCGACCTGTATTGTAATGCCCATCATCGTAGGGCCTGCAACCGAGGAATACGGCATACCATTCACCGGCAGCAGTTTCCACCAATTGTGCATGACCGGTAGAAGTGACCGGATCTTTTCTCGCCGGATCCAGATCCCGCTGTGTTAGGATAGGGTTGTTTGGATAAGATAGATAAGGTCCCGTGAGTGATTTTGATCTGAAAACCACCTCGCTGTGATTATACCCGGTTCCACCCTCAGCACAATAGAGATAATACCAACCATCTTTTTTAAGCACATGGGGTGCTTCTATCCATACTGGTTGCTTACTGAGGTCTGTTCCGCCATTGATCAAAATTATCTCTTGCTCTTTAGTCTTAAGGCTATCCTTGTCGAGCGGGTACATTCTGATAGTCCTATGACCATTATATAGCGAGACATTGTCCGGAGGAATACTATTGTACAAAATATAAGCCTGATCATCTTCAAAATACAATGATGGATCTATGCCATTGACCTGAGGCAGGTAGGTGGGATTGCTCCAGGGTCCTTTGGGATCTTTGGCTGTAATAATAAAATTGCCGCCTTTGTCCACTAAGGTACAAGTGATATAATATAGACCATCATGGTAGGAAATTGCTGGGGCAAATAATCCTCTTGAGACGCCGGCTCCGGTGAGATCCAACTGCTCTTTGCGATCCATGGCATATCCAATCTGATGCCAGCTCACCAGGTCCTTGCTATGGAATATGGGTAGCCCGGGAAAATAGGCAAAGGAAGAAGTCACCAGGTAATAGTCTTCGGCTACCCGGATGATACTCGGGTCAGGATAAAACCCTGATAGAATCGGGTTGGTATAAGTACCCTGGGCCTGTAAAGAATTAGTGCCAATAATAGCAGAAAAAATCCTAGCAGGGTAAATAAAACTATTTTTCGGTGAATCATATACATTGAATTCATAAGCTTAGTTTAAGTATTGTCCGGGCAAATAGACAAGTTATAAATCACCTTGATCACATTCACTGGACAGATTTAATTTTGCTTAAAACTTCCATTTATTGTCAAAAATTGTAATAAATGAAATGATTTTTAATTTCAGCTGAAGATACTCCCGATTTATTGATTTTGTATTTATCTAATCAGGGTCACGGATCCTGATTTTTGAATTATCCGCCCTGAAGATATTGCCTGACCTGTAATAAGATATACGTATACACCATCACTGAGGTCCTTTCTGTGCAGCTGTCCATCCCAACGGAAATTCGGATCATTTGATTCAAATACTACCTGGCCTATCCTGTTAAATATTGATATTTTATTAAAAGCCACTCCTGTTGAATGCATTGAAAAATCATCGTTATAACCATCATTATTGGGAGTAAATATATTAGGTAAAAAGAGTGAATAACTACAATTTGAATCTTTGATATTGATGTTATACTCAGACCTCACACAATTGGTCCGGTCAAAAACGAGTTTATAAAAGCCTTCTTTTTCTATCAATCTGCTGCTGTTGTTTATGACCCCATCCCATAACCAGGAAGTAGTGTCTATCAGAGTTTGGTTTTGAACTATATCGGTTCCGTCTAATACAAATGGAAATGATTTATCACAAACGGGGTATTGCACTTCAATTGTTGAAGGGTCTTCCACAGCTGTCAGTGAAACTTCATCCATAAAATAATAGGAGATATCACCATCAAGACAATTGTGATGAGCTTCCGGGTAAGTGAAATCTCCAAAAGTCAGATACTTCTCTCCACCGACAGCGGTGTAACAAAACTCAGAATATTGCCATTTTTCGTCTGGATAATCTACCATGCCATGTAAAGAAGGAGGAATAGCAAATCTAACCCGGTGGATTTACATCGATTTTGTCGAATAATCGAGGTATAGAAGCTGAGATGGTATCGCCTGCCTTTTATCAGGGTGGAGGATAGCTGGACTGTGATATATTCTCTAAAAGCATTGCTGGTCATGATACCCACATATGCTGAACCTTTATAAGCTGCTTTATGTCCAAAATAATTCTGAGGGACTCCGACTTCTGGACTGGCAGCACAAGCATGATAAAAATTGGGAGTGCCTGTCGTAGGTGTAAACCAGTCTTTGATCACTCCATTAAACTCACTCAAATGTGAAGGGCAGCTGATATGATCTTCAAAGCCAGGATTAGGTATCAGATTGCCTTGCGCTCTTGCCGATAAGGCTAGCAAAACCAACCACCAACCATGGAAATACCTACTCACAGGTTAAAAGTAGACTTTTTGACTGAGTTTAAGGCCCTTAGGTCTCTCTAAATCAATGATTAATCACTAAATACCGACCCCTTGGTCGGATTTTTTCTTCAGTCAGTCGTGTAGATTTTACAGTACTAGGTTACGCATAGATCTTTGCTATATAATTAAATTAAAAAATGAAAACTTTCAAATTGGTATTTCTGATCATCGTGTTAACTGGTACTACCTGGTTGATGGTCCTGGGAGCCAAAGTAAATGCAACACATCCAATCGATACAGCTTCGATAGAGACTATTTCAAACCCTCCTGTTTCAACTAATGCAGTCTTCAAATCTGAATAATTAGATCTATTTTCGCGGCTTTCCTTATATGAAAACCCGGAAAGCAGCCATTGGATTTATATTCTTTACCATCCTGATAGATGTCATCGGATTTGGCATCATCATCCCGGTGATACCTCGTCTGATCACCAGTATGACCGGCGGAACGATCTCCGATGCAAGTAAGTATGGCGGCATGCTGATGTTTTCCTTTGCGATCATGCAGTTTGTTTTTTCACCTATCCTGGGTGCTTTAAGTGATCAATATGGGCGCAGAAAAATCCTGTTGATATCGTTGTTTGGGTTTGGTCTGGACTATTTATTGGCAGCCTGGGCTCCGACCATTGCCTGGCTTTTTGTTGGGAGATTATTGGCCGGTGTGATGGGAGCCAGTTTTACCACTGCCAGTGCTTACATCGCAGATGTGAGTACAGACGAAAACCGATCCCAAAATTTTGGAATGTTGGGAGCCGCCTTTGGTCTCGGATTCATCATAGGGCCTACATTGGGAGGCATCCTTGGGCAGATAGGGCCCAGGGTACCGTTTTTAGTATCAGCAGGTCTCACTTTTATCAATTGGATGTATGGTTATTTTATTCTGCCCGAATCATTGGACGAAGAGCATCGTAGACCTTTTGACTGGAAGCGGGCGAACCCGGTTGGCAGCCTCCTGCAATTAAAAAAATATCCGACAGTCTTTGGATTAGTGGGTTCATTGATCTTAATTTACCTGGCGGCACACTCTGTCCAGAGCACCTGGACATTTTTTAATATGCACACTTTTGGCTGGAATGAACAGACAGTAGGATATTCATTGGGTTTTGTCGGTATCCTGGTAGCCTTAGTACAAGCTGTACTGATACGCTATACGATCCCAAAACTAGGGCAGAAAAAAAGTCTATACCTGGGATTTGCTTTTTATGCTTTAGGACTGCTGTTGTTTGCTTTTGCTACCAAAGGATGGATGATGTTTTTATTTTCTATCCCTTATTGCCTGGGTGGGATAGCGGGCCCTGCATTGCAAGGCATCATCACCGGCCAGATACCCCGTAATGCCCAGGGTGAACTCCAGGGAGCTTTGACCAGTCTCATGAGTGTGACGACCATCATCGGCCCTCCGTTGATGACCGGTATTTTTTATTATTTCACCAGAGATACAGCACCGATCCATTTGCCGGGATCTGCATTTTTGCTTGGATCGATCTTTATTGTATTGAGCACTTTGATGGCTTATAGGACGCTGGGGAAACCTTGACTCCAAAGTACAATGTCGAGTAAAACTCCTTCCGCATGCTCGACATTGGTAAAACCCTCAACTTAAATATTTCCCCACAATAGGCATCCTCCGTCCAGCTCCAAATGCTTTAGGGGAAACGCGGACGACCGGGGCCGTTTGTTCTCGTTTAAACTCATTGATATTGACCATCCGAAGGATCCGTTTGACGAGTGCCGGGTCGTAACCCAGGGTGATGATTTCATTGGGTCCCTTTCTTTTTTCGATGTATTGATATAATATAGTATCGAGCGCATCATAGGGCGGCAGGCTGTCAGAATCTTTTTGATCGGGTCTGAGCTCAGCAGAAGGTGGTTTAGTGATCGAATTTTGAGGGATCACTCCGCCTGGCTCACTGGCGCTTTCATTTACGTATTTTACTAAATTGTAGACTTCGGTTTTGTAGACATCACCGAGTACAGACAATCCACCGCAAAGGTCGCCGTACAAAGTGCCATAACCCACTGCCATCTCGCTTTTATTGGTCGTGTTAAGGAGGATGGGTCCTAGCTTGTTGGAGGCAGCCATGAGTAGGGTGCCTCGAATCCTGGCTTGGATATTTTCTTCAGTCACATTAAAAGGCCTGTCTTGCAATATGGGAGCGAGTTGCGCTAGAAATCGATCGAACATAGGTTCTATTTCTATGATTTCGTATCGGATACCGAGATTCCTGGCCAGGGCCACGGCATCGTCCACACTGCCTTTACTGCTGTATCTTGATGGCATCATCAGCCCCATCACATTGTCTTTGCCCAATGCCCGTACCGCCAGGGCACAAGTCAGTGCAGAATCTATACCGCCGCTGAGGCCCAGGATAGCCTGCTTAAATCCAAGCTTGCCAAAATAGTCGCTGATGCCTAAGAGGATAGCATCATGCATGAGTTTATACTTTTCCTTAGGCTGCTCACCTGTTCTGCTGGGGTGACCACCATCAGTTCGAAGGATGGTTTCATTGGATTTTACTTCGTAAGTCCTGATGCATTCTTCAAAATAAGGCAATTCGTCATAGAGCGTACCATCTGCATTAAATACCAGGGATCCTCCATCAAAAACCACATCGGTCTGGGCGCCTACCGTATTGCAATAAAATAATGGCAGTTTGTATTTCAGCACGTTAGCACGCACCACCTCTATTCTTTCCTGGGCATGATCGTAAGCAAACGGCGAAGCTGAAATATTGAAGATGATATCCGGTATCTGATCGATCATTTTGTCCAGGGGACATACGGTGTACAGTGGATTTTCATTTTCCAGATTCCAGAGATCTTCGCAAACGGTCAGCGCGATGCGATAGCCTTTGAACTCAAACACTTTAAAATCATGGGATGGCTCAAAGTACCTGTATTCGTCAAATATATCATAGGTCGGGAGCAAGGTTTTATTGTGTTGATATAAGATCTTTTGATCAGCTAAAAAAAAGGCAGCATTGTGCAGGTCCTTACCCTCTTTGACAGGATTGATCGCCGGACTGCCTACCAGCACAGCGATGTCCCTGGCGGCATGTCGTATTTGATCCAGGACAGATTCAGATTGAGCGATAAAGTCACTAAACTCTAAAAAATCTCTGGGTGGATAGCCGCAGGTGGCCAATTCTGGAAAAACCACCAGATCGGATCCCTGGCTTCTGGCTAGTTCAATATAATGTAGTATTTTCTCCAGATTACCTTCAAAATTGCCAATGTGGGAGTTGATCTGTGCTAAACTTATCTGCATAAGTCAAAGGTACTATGATGGAGGGAATTGAATATGTTTACTTCAATGCTATTTAGGTCATTCAGACGAGTTTTTTAGCGATGTGATGACCAGTTTTTTTACCATGCATCCATAAAAAAAAATAGGTCTACCCAAACATCAGGCTTTCTGTAACATCGTCAATAACTTTCTGTCCAATTTGTATCCATGCCAGTCTTCGTACCCGACATCAGTGCGTCCAGAATCGATGAGGCCAAAGGATCCTTTAAATTCCCAGAGGGCGAAACCAATGTCATGGGTACCGAGTATATCGAGCACATCCGTAAACCATGCCAGGAATACTTCATGAGGGGTCTTATTAAAACAACCACATTCGCCACAATGCACCCCGATACCACTTTGTGCCAGTTTGATCCAGGGGGCATATAGATCTTCGAGCATTTTTCTGCTGAGATCCTGGTCACCCACTCTGCCAGGCCATACTGGAGTAGGCAGGCTTTCGGGATCTTTATATACCCAGCCTGCTTTATAATGAGAGATGATAGAAGGTACATATCCACGACAGCTTTGTGCTATATCCAGGTCGGTGAGCTCAGGGGTGACATCTTTGCCTACATTATTGCCATCTGCGATGATGAGGTGTTTTTTATTGACTTTTTTGATGGTGTTGTATGCTGCGAAAACTATTTTTCGATAGACTTCCCTGGCAAGGCTGTTTTTTTCCTAATTGATCATTCATATCATCGCGCCAGGCAGGTTCATTAAGCAAATCAAAACTGATTTTTTCTTGGAGGTGTTTTTAAATCGTTTTGCCCAAAACTCCCAATGAAAACAAAAATCATCTAAGGCTTGTGCATCAGTCCATAGATTGTAAGGTTCGTGAAATCCTGCGTTGATACAATAACCGGGAGCCCGGTGCAGATTGAGGGAGACATGTAAGCCATGTTTTTGAGCGTTAAACACCAGTTGTTCTATTTTATCAGTCACCGCAGAATCGATATTTCTGGTTTCCTCCGGAAGGATATTTCTGGATCGATCAAATTTGAGATATGAGGGATAGGCCATCGGTATCCTTACAAAATCAAATCCCCAATCAGCCATCCATTGAAAAAAAACTTCTGGAGTAGCATTGTGACCATTGTAGGGATTGGGAGAAAAGAAATCAAGAAAATTAAATCCTTTCCACCGCGGCAATTTGTTTTTGGTTTTTAATATTTGGGAAGGATGGGTCAGGAGACCGGCAGTAGCCAGGGAAGAAGAGCGTATAAATTCGCGTCGATTGATTTCCATGAGATAATGTTTTAAAGAGTCGTCTAATTTAGGTAAAAAAGTCAACAATCAGGATTTGGGTTTACGCCTTAATTAAAATATGATCATGAAGTCTTAAGCTAAATTCTAATTATGTTTCGAATAGTATTATGAAGGGATAAAATAATCTGTAAAAAGTAATCATTTATTGGATTTTTATCATTTATTACAAATCAAAGATGAAGATGTCCTATATTTAAAAGCTAAGAAGTTCATGCCCAAATTGAATCTTAATATATCTATGCCCATCAGCTATTTTTTTATAATCCTACACCATGATTAAAAATACTATCATTATATTTTTTGTGTTATCTCTTACCGGTCTCCACTATTTAAATGCTCAAATAGGCCAGTTCGAAAAGTCTGAAGACATAGGCAATCCTAAAATAAAAGGCTCAGCCGGTTATGATCCAACTACTCAAACCTATACGCTGAAGGGTGGAGGATCCAATATTTGGTTTAACCATGATGAGTTTCATTTTCTGTATAAAAAGATCAAAGGTGATTTTTTATTGACAGCTAATTTTCAACTCATAGGCAATGATGGAGGCAATGGCCACCGCAAGACAGGGTGGATGATTCGTGAATCAACTGACCATGATGCTGTCAGTGTCAACACTTGTTTGCACGGCGATGGACTCGTCGTGATACAATGGCGACCACTGCGCGGGGCTTATATGCGTGACCCTGAAGAGGAAATATTTTTTGCCAAACAATACTTTGGAGAAAATATCATTCAGTTAGAGCGGATTGGCAAAAAAATCACGATGCGCATAGCTCATCCGGGGGAAGCATTTGAAGAAATGGGTACGGTCGACCTGCCCACATTAAAAGATGAGGTATTGATAGGTCCTTATGCATTGGCACATGATCCTGATGGTATGCAAGAAGCACGTGTGTGGAATGTGCGTGTCTCTACCCCTATAGCTCCTGATTGGAACCCAAATCACTATGTACAGACCGTGAATTATGATAGTGTCCGGATAGGATCCAGGCTGGAAATGTTGGATGTTAATACCGGCAATACCAAGATCATGTATGAAACCCCTGTGGCCATTACCGCTGCTGCTTTTTCTAAAGATGGCAAATCGCTTCAATATATGGAAAATGGAAAGAGCTTTCGTATTCCTGCGGCAGGTGGATCCCCAGCATCCCTATCAAATGCCAGTATCTTACCTGTAACTGAATCTGACGGACAGTTTATATATTACAACGATGCCAAATCCGGCACCAATCAGATCTGGCGAAAAAAACCAGATGGGTCCGGCGCCCAACAACTCACGTATGACGCTAACCACGCCTGGTACCCTCACCTTTCTCCTGACAAAAAATCTATCGTCTACCTGGCATACCCGCATGATGTCAATCCCAAAATGCCTGTAGCCTATCAAAGAGTAGCTCTCAAATTATTGCCTCTCACCGGAGGTGGTCCCAGGACCATCGCTTATTTTTTGGAGGTAAAGGCTGTTTTGAGGTCAATGGCTGGTCTCCTGATGGTTCAAAAATCACCTTTGTGAGCAATGGAATCAGAACCCAATAAAATTAATTAGCTTACCGAATGCTGATCCCTGCTTATCAGGCCTTTGAAGCGACTGGGGAGTATAATGCTTTACCAGTTTTGATACTTTTATTTTAGGCAAATATGGGGGTGTATTGATAGGTTTTGAGTATATTTTTTTTAGTTTTACCGATCTATGGCAGAAGCGATTACTAAAGCAGAACTCAAAAAGCTACCTATCATTCCTTATGATAAAATCAGACCTTTTCTTAAAACGGGTGATCTTTTTTTTAGCTCTGGAAGTTACCTGTTTTCTGGAGCCATTCAGAATCTGACCAAGAGTGTGTGGAGTCATGTGGCAGTCGTCTATGTAGATCAGGAACTGGGTAGAGTCATGCTCCTGGAAGCGGAGCCGTATATCGGTATCCGACTCATACCTCTCTCTAAATACATTAAAGATTATAACGGCAAAAGGCGTCCATATAAAGGGCAGATCGTGGTCGCACAACTCAAAGAACCTATCCCAAAAGAAAACTTGAACAGAGGAATAAGTTTTGGTTTGGACGAACTGACCAGACCTTATGACAATTACGAGATCGCCAGAATAATGGTTCGTATATTATTAAGAATCAGCAGACGAGAGAAAAACAGGGCGTATATATGTAGCGAATTAGTGCGTGACATCCTGGCCAAATCTGGTGTAGTGATCCATTACAATGACACGTATATCAGCCCGGAAGAGGTGTATAAAGATCATAGAATCCAAGTGAAATATAGGATACTTTAATAGATTATTCCATAACCAGAAATTAAACATGGCAGTGATCGCAATTGATTTGGGAGGCACGAAAATAGCAGCTGCCTTGTTTCTTCAAAATGGTGAGTTGGTTCATAGAAAAATAACTATGCTTGATGATGCTGAAGGTGATTCAGTAGGTTCTATGATTGTGGACCTTGTCCTGGAAATGTTACACGAAGAGCACGAAATCATTTCTGGAATTGGGATTTCAGTTCCTGGGATCAGTAGAAAAAAGACAGGAAGTGTATGGGCTCCCAATATCAATGACTGGGAAGATTATCCCCTGCAGTCCAAAGTCCAATCGGCTGTACCTGGCATCCCGGTGATCATCGACAGCGATAGAGCCTGTTGTATCCTGGGAGAAGTATGGCAAGGCAATGCTCAAGGATGTTCGGATGCCATTTTCCTGACCATTGGGACCGGAATAGGAGCCGGCATTCTGGCAGATCACAAGATATTACATGGAGCACACGATATATCCGGCGCGATCGGATGGATGGCCCTTCAAAAACCATATAGTCAAAAGTATGATGCCTGCGGGTGTTTTGAATACTATGCTTCCGGGGATGGAATAGCACGGTTAGCTCAGGAGTTAGTAGAAGAAAATCAAGGTTATGGAGGAAGACTCCTTCATTCTAAAATTACTGCTCATGAGGTGTTTGATGCGTTTTCGGCTGGTGATCCGGTGGCCGTGGAAGTATTGAAACAATGCGTACAGTATTGGGGCATGGCATGCGCCAACCTGATCAGTATTTTTAATCCGGAGAAAATTATTTTTGGAGGAGGTGTCTTTGGACCGGCATTGCAGTTTTTGGATGCTATCAAAGCTGAAGCGAGTCTTTGGGCCCAGCCCATCAGCATGACCCAGGTCCGTTTTGCCCCTTCTGTCCTTGGTAGTGACACCCCTTTGTACGGAGCAGCCTACCTGGCTTTAAGCAACGTATCTTCACCATAAATTAAAAGTCAGGTAGCCATCCATGCAATCAAAACGTGTTTTTATCTCTGCCTGCCTGGGCATGTTGCTGTTCGGGATTGGATTGATCACGCTGGGCTCTGTGGCTATCGGATTGCAGGAAAAATTCCATCTGGATAAAATTTCTTCCGGCACCTTATTTTCAATTTTGCCCCTTGGCATCCTCTTAGGCTCCCTGGTATTCGGGCCTGTCTGTGATCGGTATGGATACAAGGTGTTTTTAGTCTTGTCTTGTTTCCTGATGTTTATTGGTTTTCAGGGAATTGCTCATGCCGGAACTTTATGCGTGTTAAAAATTTGTGTATTTCTATTTGGCTTTGGAGGTGGTGCTATCAACGGGGCAACCAATGCAGTGGTGTCGGATATCAGTGAATCACACAAAGCAGCCAATCTGAGTTTATTGGGGGTATTCTTTGCTTTGGGTGCCTTGGGTATGCCTCTGCTGCTGGGCATATTAAATAAGTTATATTCCTTTCAAAGTATCCTGTCTGGGGTAAGTATACTGCCTGTGCTGATTGGTACTTTCATACTATTGACTAAGTATCCGGAAGCGAAACATTCCGGTCAAATGTCTGTCCGGCATTCAATAAAATTGATCAAAGAGCCTCTATTATTACTGATTGGTTTTTTTCTGTTTTGTCAAAGTAGCTTTGAAGGTGTCATCAATAACTGGACTACGCTTTATTTGTCACAGCAGTGGCTGGCTACGGAGAGCAATGCACTGTATGGATTATCCTTATTTGTAGTAGGTATGGCGGTCATCAGATTATTGTTGGGGAGTGTATTTCGCACTATATCCTCAGCAAAGATCATGATGATGTCTTTTATTATGTTGGGTATCGGTTGTTTGATTATACAATTGGCTGGATCTTTTGCTCATGCCGTGATAGGATTGGTCGTCTGTGGTGGAGGGTTGGCAGCAGGATTTCCGGTGATGCTCGCTATATTGGGTGGCAGATATGCTCAGTTTTCCGGGACTGCCTTTGGATTGGTACTTACGATAGCTTTATTTGGAAATATGATGATGAATTATGGTATGGGTTGGATCGCAGAAGTTTTGGTATGCAGTATTACCCGGCAGTATTATTCGCCTTGTTTACCTTGATGGCAGTATTGTCCTACGGAGTGTTCAAAAAATCAAATATATAATCACTAAAAAATTAAATACGAATATGCTTGCAAAACAATGGCTGACCAACGCACTGGAGATCATGTCTCGCATCGAAGAAACTCAAATGGAACAAATACACCAGGCTGCAGTTATCATGGCTGATAGTATAGAAGCCGGCAGGTGGGTGCATACTTTTGGCTGTGGCCACGCGACCATACCGGTAGAGGAAATGTATCCACGAATCGGTGGTTTTGTAGGATTTCATCCTATGGTCGAGCTGCCCCTGACTTTTTTTTACCCGCATCACCGGAGAGATTGGGGTGCACCAATTTGTATTTTTAGAGCGTGTAGAAGGATATGGTGTTGAGATCATGAAAGGATATACTTTTGACCCCCGCGATACCATGTGGATATTTTCTCACTCTGGTATCAATAATGTCAATATCGATGTAGCCCTGGAAGCCAAGAAAAAAGGGATGAAAGTGATCGCCTATGGCTCGGCAGCTGCTGCCAAAGGCAAGGTATCCCGACACTCTAGTGGCAAGACCATATTCGATATAGCTGATTTGGTGGTAGATACCTGTGCTCCGGTGGGCGACGCTTCTGTGCCATTAAAAAATCATATAGATAAAGTCGGTCCGGTGTCCACCATGGCCTTTATCACTACGGTATGGATGACGGTGGTGACTGTAGCCGAAATATTGGCAGAACGAGGCGTTAAGCTGTATATCCATCCGTCGCACAATGTGCCTGGAGATGAGACTGCCAAAGAACGACTGGAGGATGCATTAAGTGAGTACAAGCGCAGGATTGCCGGGGTGTGATCATATTGTCCATTTTGCTATGGCTTAAGTCTAATATTAATTTATGGATATTTGCATAATCTATAAGTTTTGAATTTAATATTTTAGATAAATTTTAATCAACATGTTTACATCGAAACAATTACGATACTTGTTGCTGGCTACAATCCTCGGGATGAGTGCCTATGCATTTATAGAAAAATCCAAACCGGTCGTGCCCAATATCGTGCTTATTTTTTTTGATGACTTGGGATATGGTGACTTGTCGTGTTATGGCGCTTTGGATATTTTGACGCCTAACCTGGATCGGTTGGCTTCAGAGGGCATCCGATTTACCAATTTTCTTTCAGCCCAGGCGGTTTGTTCAGCTTCGAGGGCGGCGTTGATGACGGGTTGTTATCCCAACCGGATTGGAATCAGTGGTGCTTTGTTTCCAGGTGCCAATACAGGTATCAGCAGTGGAGAAACTACCATGGCACAATTGCTTAAACAAAAAGGGTACCATACAGCAATATATGGCAAATGGCATCTGGGCGACAAAAAAGAATATCTTCCTTTGCAACATGGCTTTGATGAATACTTTGGCATACCTTATTCCAATGATATGTGGCCGGTTGATTATGATGGCAAACCTGCAACCGCTGCAAATAAGCTGAGGTTTCCAACGCTCCCCTTAATTGATGGCAATGATATAGCGGACTCAGTGCTCACGCTGGATGATCAGGCACTACTGACCAAAAGGTATACCCAGAAAGCCATTTCTTTCATTGAGCGAAATAAAAAGGGTCCTTTTTTCCTGTACATGCCGCACAGCATGCCCCATGTCCCGATCGCTGCATCCAAAGATTTTAAAGGATCGAGTCGACAAGGCACCTATGGCGATGTGGTGCAGGAATTGGATTGGTCCGTAGGAGAAGTGATGAAAGCGTTGACCAAAAATAAACTGGATAAAAACACGCTGGTCATCGTCACCAGCGACAATGGTCCCTGGCTCAATTTTGGCAATCATGCTGGCAGTGCAGGAGGCCTTCGTGAGGGCAAAGGAACTTCATTTGAAGGAGGCCAGCGTGAACCTTGTATAGTGAGATGGCAGTCAGTCATCCCGGAGGGAAAGATCTGCAATCAGTTATGTTCCACGATTGATTTATTTCCCACTATTGCCAAACTGACTGATGCCTCGCTGCCGGAACATAAAATTGATGGCTTGGATATTTCTACCTTGTTGTTTCACCCTGCTTCACCATCCCCTAGAACTACTTTTTATTATTATTACCGCAAGAATGCCCTCGAAGCAGTGCGCAAAGATCATTGGAAGTATGTATTTCCGCATCCTGGTCGATCCTATTTGAATCAAAAGCCTGGAAAAGACGGATTCCCCGGTCCTGCTCCTGAAAATGTGGCTATTGCTGCAGGCTTATATGACTTGCGACGCGATCCTGCGGAGCAGTATGATGTATCCGAATTCAACCCTGAAGTCGTCGCTGAATTGATGAAACTAGGCGAAGTCGCAAGGGCAGACCTGGGGGACGACCTGACAAATAAAAAGGGGACAGGAGTGAGAGGAAACTGAGCTTAAATAAAAGGTTTATTCAGGTTTTTTTAATACGAAATACAGGTATTCATACTGATGATTGGCAAAGGCTTCAAACATCGAACTGCCTTGTATGGCGGCAAATTTTTTTGCTATACCGTGTAAAAAGGTGGGTACCAATTTTTGTATTAATGACAATCGTTCGTTCGTAGTTTTTGTAAGAGCCTCAAATACGTGATCTGTAATATTTTTTTCACGTATGATAATCAAATTAGAGGAGCCTAGTTGTGCTTTTAAAGTTTTGATGTCCTCCTGAAGTCTAAAGTCAGCAAACAGGAAATAACCTCCCGGTTTTAAAACCCGGTGTACCTGAGCGAGAAATTTATCCATGTGGGGGTAGCCATGCGAGGACTCTACATTGAGGAGGACATCGAAACTACAGTCTTCGAAACTCAAATTTTCAGCATCTGCCTGCAAAAACTTAATGCTTTCATTCTGGTAACGCCGATTGCAAAATTGAACAGCCTTTTCATTTAAGTCTATTCCTGTGGCAGATCCCGGATGTAAATACCGGAACAAATAATCTAACCCACCCCCTCTGCCGGCACCTACTTCCAGTATATCTTTTCCTGAAATATCGACTCCGGTAGCTACCAGATGATATAGTTGCGCGGAATATCTGTTTTTCTCATCTGACACTTTGAGAGTGATGGGCTGCTCATTGTCTGCGTAGCCGTAGTTCATGAACATTACTTCTCCATTTTTGTCAAGGGTGCTGATATACCAGTACCATATCCTGAAAAAAATACGCATCAAAAAACTATTCACTTGCAACCAATTTTATCAAACCTTCTATTTTTCGCTCCATCAATATACAATAAAGGCAGTGCATATTGCGCCGGATTCATCCTTGTCCAGGGTGCCGTTTTTAAATCTCCTTCAATTCCTTATCTTTCCCACATGATCAGACCATATATCCTGGAAGAAACCAATTGGAAACAAGTCAAAACCACGGACTACGAAGTAGCCATCTTGCCCTGGGGAGCAACGGAGGCTCACAACTACCACATGCCTTATGGTACTGACAACTACCAGGTCAATCATATCGCACAGACAGCTGCAGCAGCAGCATGGTCAGCAGGCGCAAAAGTTTTGATCTTGCCAACCTTGAGTTATGGAATACAGACTGGTCAGCTCGACATACCCTTTAGCATGAATTTATTGCCCAGTACCCAGATGATCATTATGAAAGATATCTGTGATATTTTGGTCCGGTCTGGTTGTAACAAACTGGTTATCGTCAACGGTCATGGGGGGAATAATTTTAAAAATATAATCCGGGAGCTTTCTTTTTATTTTCCTTCACTGTTTGTATGTTCTGTCAATTGGTGGGAGGCTGTGCCGACCAAAGACTATTTTGATCAGCCAGGAGATCATGCTGACGAATTCGAGACCAGTAGCATGATGCATATCCGTCCTGATCTATTATTGCCACTGGAAGAAGCTGGTGACGGAAGTACCAAAAAATTCAAAATAGATGCTTTGCGCAAAGGATGGGCTCAGGCACAGCGTAGCTGGACGGCTATCACTAAAGATACAGGTTCCGGAGATCCATCCTTATCCACACCTGATAAAGGAAAACAATATACGGAAGCTTGTATCTCCAAGCTTTCTGATTTTCTTCAATCCCTTGCAAAAGCCGACCTGGAGGACCTGTATGAATGAAACGAATAGTTGCTTTTGATGCTTTTTGATGATGTTGGTTGCATGCAAATCTTACCCTGCACTCGTCAGAATCCCTTCTGCCGATACGACCCCACCTGCTCTCAAGTTGGGAACTGACAATTAATCTGCGACGCCCATTGCTGTCATCACCGAGTTTAAAGAATCAACGAATGTCACCACCATCCATCGAGCTGACAAAGTGCACCTCTACCTCGTGGCGGAGGATATGGAAAGTGGCATTAGGCATGCTATACTGACAGGCCAGTTTGATTATCTATGGATTGATCCTTCTGCACCGGATCAGGTCACTAATTCGCATGGTAGTATCCCAGGTCAAACCATCCACCTCGATATGCTGACGCTTCAATCACTTAAAGAATGGATATTGGACGGAAATAGGCTATTGGCCAATTTTGAATGCGGAACAGGATTGGATTATTCCAAAGGAAAGTTTGAAAAAGTGGCATGGCCGTGAAACAATTGAAAGGATACCAGTAAGTCATCATTGACCATCCAGGTTTTACCCTAGACAATAGATACCGCTTATTTCTTCGGATTTCATCCAGCCCCTACTTGGAATTAACCGGTCGGGTAGCCCAAAAACTTGCCAATAAAGAACCTGTGATATTCATCAATGGGCCAAACAGGGCAGAAGCCAAACCCACGGTCGCTATTTTACCCATTTGCACTGCCAGTGCCGAAGCAAGTCCACCATTTTGCAAGCCGACTTCGATCGCTACTGTACGACAATCTTGTTCCGGAAGTTTGAATAATAATTTGGAGCTGAAGTAGCCGATTACAAAACCACCCAGGTTATGCAACAATACTGCTACCAATAATAATCCTCCTACGGTAGCCAGTGATTCGTGACCTGCAGCTGTAACCGTGACGATGACAAAGCCGATTCCCGCCATAGAAATCAAAGGGAGTACTTTTTGTAATCGTTTGGATAATGCAGGCAATAGGGCATTGATCCCTACACCCAATAAGATCGGTAGAATCACAATCTTGGTGATATCCCACATCATTTTCCACACATCAATATTGATATACCCTCCGCCCAAAAACTTCATAAAAAATGGAGTAAGAAATGGTGCTAACAAAGTAGCACACGAAGTAATCGTAATAGACAAGGCAACATTGGCTTTTGCGATATAGGCCATCACATTGGATGCAAGACCACTTGGGCTGCTGCCGATCAGGATGATACCCGCAGCGATCTCAGGAGGAAAATTGAACATTTTGGCAATACCAAATCCCAAAAAAGGCATGATGGCAAACTGGCACATCAGACCGACCAATACTCCTTTTGGATTTTGTATGACTCCTTTGAAGTCATCTGCAGACATGGTAGTCCCCATCCCAAACATGATCACTTGCAACATTGGCATGATGAGGGTAGTGAGCTTTATACCTCCAGCTTCTATAAATAAACCGGGAAAAAAATAAGCTACGATGACAGCTAGAATAATGAAGATGGTATAAGTATAGTTTTTCATGCAATCGATTGAATTGTGAACAAAATACAAAAGGTTTTTAGATATCGATACCCATTTTTTTCATCAGGAAGCTGGCATTGGCTGAGGTACAGACACCTTCTTTTATTTTATAATCAAATTTGAGTGTATCCTGATCGATATACGAATCGAAATAATAGTTTTTGACTGCCTCGTCGAATTGGTCTTTGAAGGTAGACAAAGCAGTATCATGGGAGGCGATGATGCCTACGGCGCCTGATTGGATCAATTGATGGATGAGTCCTCTGGACCCAAGTTTTCTATCTTCAGTATTGGTGCCACGGAGCATTTCATCTATCAGGATGATCACCTGTAGCTTTTGTTGAACTGCATCGAGTATGGCTTTGATTTTTTTGAGTTCTGCGTAAAAAGTAGATGTTTCTTCCTGGAGATTGTCTGAGATACGCATCGAGGTCATTACTTTTCCGGGACTGAGGATAAATGACTGTGCGTGCACTGGTGATCCTATCCCTGCCAGGATCATATTGGTACCTAAGGCTCTCAGGAAAGTACTTTTCCCCGCCATATTGGAGCCGGTGATCAAATCGATGCGATTAGGAGATTTCATGGTAAAATCATTGACCACAGCTTTAGATTTTGGCAACAACGGATGTGCCAGCCCTTTTGCTTCTAATACAAACCACTCATCCTGGATTTCAGGATAGGCCCAGTCGGGATGATTGTGTGCAAGATTGGCAAAGGAGTTTAGTGCTTCTATTTCTGCCAGTGCTTCAAACCAGTGTTGAATATCTCCTTTAAATTCTTTTCTCCAGGCGATCAGTGCTATCCAGTTTTGCAGATCCCACCACGTAAAAAAATTGAGCGGGATATGTACTATGGGGTTGAGTCTGTAGTCGTACCGCTCCAGGATGAGTCTTAATTTTTTGATACTGGCAGCAGAGGAATGAGGCTTTTTGACTTTTTGAGCGATGTCCTGCAACAATGGATTGATGAAGGATTCTTGTTCTATCGCTTCAATACAGGGGAGTAAGGTGGACAGCTCTTTAGAGATACGATCCAAGTGTTTGAACCATTTATTCGCTCGAAATGCAATGAACCCTATTACTCCAAACATCAGCAATACAAAAAGGGTATACCTGTTGATCGAAATGCGGTGAAAAGCATATGCCAGCGTAACAGTGATAGACAACATAGATAAAATGACGGCAAAAACTTTTTTTAATAAAAGCTCCTCAGAAAGATCTTTCTGGCCAATCCAATCCGTCAATAAGTCCTGCGTTTGTTGTCTGACAGGATGTTGCATTTGGATCGCCATCAATAACTGACGCCAAT
The DNA here is from genome assembly GCA_016709995.1 of Saprospiraceae bacterium. Lineage (NCBI taxonomy): Bacteria > Pseudomonadati > Bacteroidota > Saprospiria > Saprospirales > Saprospiraceae > Saprospiraceae bacterium. The sequence goes on along the minus strand of JADJLQ010000001.1, from coordinate 2,998,049 downwards.
CCAATTTGGCGCTCAATTCCTTAAGTGCCTCCTGACGCAATAAAATCTGAGTCTTGTTGTTTAGACTACCAAGCATATGAGCCACCTTATCTGACCCTTGCTGAGAAACAGAGCGATTGATATATTGGTACAAAGAGCCGGGTCCAAAGATATCCAAATCATTATCCTGACCAGGTATTTTTGAGATATATTGATCGCCAGCAGGACGATCAGCGTACTGGCCTGACAATACGGCGTGCTCATTTTGATTGATGAGCAAAAGATTTTTATGCAATATCAGACTGTTTTCGATGTGTTTTGATTTTGAAACCAAAAATAGAAATATGACAATGATAACAGGCAGGCCCCCAGCCAAAAAAAGCGTGTAGTTCCACAAATAGATGACCGAGGCGATGCCGATGACAAAAGTCAGAAGTCGGGCACGGCCGATCAGTTGACTTTGGTGGGTAAGAGCGTTGATAATGGATTGAAACCGATCGATTCTTTGATTATAATTAACTGACATTCTTTTGTGTGATCTACTGGAGTTTAAGATTAGCTTTGAACAAAATTACTTTTGTCCAATTTAAGCTCGCCATGCCAGCGATAGGCAGTGATGGATTCAGATTTTGCTACGCCAAAATCAAGGCAACAGATGTTTTTTCCCAATAAGCGGGGATGCCCACTCAAGTTATAATGACCAAAAAACACCGGAACAGCCTTTTCAAGATATTTCAGATCTAAACTTATCAAATTAGAAGGGACCTTATAATTAGGGAGCTTGCTTTTGGCTTGCGTGGATAGTTGTCTATAGGTTTTGCCATGGTGATCCTCCCACCATTTCACCCGTGTAAATCCGCGGCGCACAGACTCTGCGTCCAGTCCCCTCTTATTCCTGGGTAATGGGATCTCTACCCCTTTTAAGATAATATTGAGGGCTTTATTTTCCTGGTCCCGGGATTGAAAAGTTTTGATTAACAATTCTCTATTGAGTTTATTGTGTGGAAAATGTTTTCTCACATAGTCAATACTCTCCTGGTGCCAACAGGCATGAACTACCCTAAAATCTTCAAATTCTAAAAATAAAGGCAGTGAAAACATCCAATCTATATAATCATGTAGTTCCGCCTCGGCATTTTTAAAACTTTCTAAGACCGGTACCAATTGCAGGATGTTGCGGATATTATGGCTCTGCAGGGGTTTGTTATGATCGTTGAGGCAGAAAAAAGCCATCAGATTAAGCTCATGATTCCCAAGTATGGCTTTCGCATGTCCCGATTGGACCATAGGTCTGACGATCTCCAACACTGCTTTTGAGTCCGGACCGCGATTGATCAGGTCACCAACGAAGATGGCTTTTCGTTTTTCGTGTTGGTACAATCCTTTTTTGGGTTTATATCCAAGCTTGTCCAAAAGCTTGATCAATTGTAAGGCATGTCCATGAATATCTCCTATTATATCAAACATAGCTGGTCCGTTTTTAGAATTTGGACCGATCAGGGCAAAGATATAGATCTCCTTATACTTTAACCAAAGTAGTGTTGGAATACCTTAATTGATTGAAAATTGAGGCTCTGGGGAGAGGCCTAAAAAGCATTTTACAGTTGTCCTTATTGGTTGTACTTTTGGCAAATGCAAAAAATTATTTGTTTCGTGCTCTTTTCCATCGCCGGCCTGATGGCAAATCCATTGGCAGGGCAAGCCGACTATTTTTTAGTAGTAGGTACCTATTCGACAACTCCCTCTGATGGTATTGAAGTTTTTAGCTTTGATAGCCATAACGGGGCTTTTCAGTTCGTGCAAAAGACTGCTGCAAAAAATCCTTCTTTTCTAGCTATTTCTCCGGTTCAAAAGCACTTATATGCTGTTGGTGAATCGGGTCAGCCAAGTGGTGGAATCGTATCTTCTTATACTCTAAATGCATCCAATGGGCATCTGGAGTGGTTAAATAGCCAATCCTCGATGGGTAATCATCCTTGCTACGTTTCTGTACATAAATCAGGGCATTGGATAGCTGCCTCTAATTATTCCAGTGGCAACCTGGTATATTATCCCACCGCTGCTGATGGCTCACTCCAGGCTCCGATCAACATTCAGCATCAGGGTAGCAGTGTAGTCAAAGGTCGCCAGGATGGTCCTCATGCTCATTCTGCGGTATTTTCTCCTGACTATAAATACTTGCTGGTCCAGGATCTGGGTATGGACAAAATTATGATCTATCCCATCGATGGTACCGGCAAGATCAATCAAAATAAACCGAGTTTTTATAAAACAAAACCCGGGGCAGGTCCCCGTCATCTGGAGTTTCATCCCAATGGCAAGTGGGCTTATCTCATGGAAGAGCTCTCTGGCAATTTGACAGCACTTTCTTATAGTAAAGGTAAATTGAAAGAACTTAACTCTCTCAACGCGTATCCATCAGACTACAAAGGACCTTATGGATCAGCCGATGTACATGTATCGCCTGATGGGAAATATGTATATGGGTCTAATCGGGGTGAATCCAATACGCTGGGTATCTTCAAAATAGATCAGTCTAATGGCAAAATATCGATGGTAGGAACTCAGTCCACCCTGGGACAAATGCCCAGAAATTTTAGTTTTGATCCTACGGGCAATTATCTGTTGGCAGCCAACCAAAATAGCAATGATGTAGTGGTCTTTAAAGTGAATAAGGATACCGGGTTACTCACAGATACCGGTACCAGGCTGACAGTCAACAAACCTGTTTGTCTTAAATGGGTTAAAAAACAATGATGGGAAAGTGATAAGTGAATTGCACGAATTAGCAACCTTAATATGTCCTTTCCTAAAAGCAACAATTTGAAGCTTTTGACCTTTTACCTATTCAAGTCTACCTATTAAAAGTTATTGGATGATTTCTAACCTGAAATCAAAGTAACCATGCTCAATTCTTTAGCGAGCTGATGAATGGCGTGTTCTATTTTTTGAGTTTGTTTGAACGAAGGAAACTTGTTTCCGGAAGAGTACTGACGAAGTAATGAGGCATTTATGTTAGTTAATTGAGCAATCTTTGATTGGTTTAGAAAATTAAAATTGTCAAAAAAAGCACTGATATCGTACGCATGATCTAATTGTTCAATATTCATATCATGAAATTGATTCAAAAGAGCTTTCATTTTTAAATCTAATTCACCTACGGTTTCTGCTGAATCAACAATCAGATTGTCTTCAATAAGGATACGACCCCAAAATTTTTTATCAGGCCCTCTTTCGATTATTAATTGTATTTTTTTCATGGTATATTTATATAGCTATTTTAATCCAGCTTGCTTCAAGATTGAATTTACAATTCCTTTTGGCATGTCTCCTGAATGGATGGGTATAGTAACTTTTCCTTTTTTTATTGGATGAATTAATTGAAGATGACTGCCTTTTTGAGATATCTTCAACCATCCATCTTTATAAAGTATTTTTAAAATTTCCCGGGCAGTCATCATCAAAGGTAACATATTTGTTACTTAATTTAGATGTTTATTTTTGGATAACATCCTTAATGGCAAGATTTAAATAAAGCCCTATATTCAATTCATGAACAAGATATTTTTATCAATAGCTTTGTTGTCTTTATCCTATTTGTCCCAGGCTCAGACAGGACGCTATATATATGTAGCCGAGGATCAGGGGTGGATCTATATCTATGATATTGAAAATCAACATCAATTGGTCAAAAAGTTTGAAGTGCCCGGTACAGGAGAATACAAAGGCGTCAGTGCCGATGCAACACGGGGCAGGCTATATCTTAGTTCTTATACCAATGATCAGTTTGTATGTGTAGACCTACGGACTGAAAAAATATTGTGGTCGATTCCGATCATTGGTTATCCTGACAGCCATGCCCAGACTCCGGATGGCAAATATATCTACCTCCCTAAAAGGCATGCCCGGAGTTGGGATGTAATAGATGCAGACCAGGGCAAGATCGTCGCCAATATACCCATACCTTATGGCAATCCTCACAATACCTGGGCCAGTAAAGATGGCACCAAAATGTATCTGGCAGCCCTTGGCAATGAATATCTATATGTAGCTGATGTTAAGACCAATAAAATAATCAGCCAGGTAGGCCCGTTTCAGCCCAACCAGGAGGACCCCTGGGGTTGGACGCAGAAAAAGCACAATGGGCCCAAAGGGATCAGGCCTTTTGCGGTATCCAATGATGATCATTATTGTTATGTCAATCTGGATGGTGTGCTGGGCTATGAGATCGGTGATATCACTACCGGCAAACGGATAGGTCGGGTAGATGTAGCAGGGTTTGAATTAAAACGTGGAGGCCATCTCACCACCAGTCATGGGGTAAATTTTCCGCCTGATGAGAAAGAAATCTGGGTTTCCAATGATGCCGGACCTTTTATCCATGTCTTCGATGCCACTGTCAATCCGCACCATAAAATAGCAGATATACCGCTCTCCGGCCGCAATGGATGGATCACTTTTAGCATACCTGGCGATTATGCATATGCAGCCAGTGGGGATGTGATTGATGCAAAAACCAAAAAAATCGTTGCCCACCTGGTAGTCAGTGAAAAGCTGTTGGAAATCGATTTCAAAGACGGCAAGGCTGTACAGGCTGGTACCAGGTAAGCCTCAGTTATGGTTGATAAATGGCTAAATAACAGGAATCTCTGAGTGGCTCACCAAAAGAATTGGACGCATTGTGAAGTCTCCTGATCTCAAGAGTTGGGGGTCAAACCAATTATATGGTGATCTACTGTTTTAATTTAGCGGTGATGTTAAAGTCCTGAAGCACTGCATCGAGAATGGGCTCATCCCCTTTTTGATATTTCTCCCGGAGGCGATATCCATAGAATCTGCTGAAAGTATCCCAATAGCTTGCTGTAAAACCACCCCTGACATCTTTGATCAGATCAAAAAAGGAGACATCAAGCTCTCTTTCTATCATTTTGATCATCACCTTGCCCTGGGTCCTGGTCATATTTTTAAAAGTCTCCTTGTAATCGCTTTTATACTCTTTATTGAGATCACGGATGAATTTTTTTCTTTTTCCGCGTTTAAGATCCTCCGTTTCTTCTTTTATTTTCCGAAAGACCTCGATAGCTTCTTTGGCAAAAGGATAGACATCAGCAGCGTATCTTTTATAGCGCATGTATAACCGATAATCATCATAACTATTAAAACTCCTTGGCGAAGAGATATTTACATCTTGCAGATCTGCCATATATAAGGTATCATCCCCATTGATCAATAATTTTACGACTTGACCCTGGACTACTTTTTTTACCTCCAGATCTGCTTGTGTAGCAGCTGGCCCCTGTACTTGCGCAGGTGTAGGTATGGATGATTGAGCCTGTACAGCCTGTAAACTGACAGAAATAATAACATAAATCAGGAACCACCGCCTATACATTGTGCTTAAAACATGCGAACTTCGCGCAAAAGTTTGACTCCCATCAAATCTTAATACTTTAATAACTAAATTCTCGTTGTTAGTCATGCGTGGATACGATCTTTATTCTCATAAATGATGCAAAGTAAATCAGGCAAAATTGGTTTTATTTTATGGATTGTAGGCACACAAATTCTAACTGCGCAATATAAAATCGAAAAATTGGGGCCTGAGATCAATTCAGACCAATATGATGAGATCTCACCGGTAGTCACCCGCAATGGCCGGACCCTTTATTTTACCCGGATAGGGACCCCTGAGTTTAACCGTACCCTGATACAAGACGAGGTGGATTTGTCTAAGACACTGACGGAAAGGGAATATTTTGAAATGCTTCGATCTGTTTATTCTCAGATCGCTGAGAAAGATGTGCCCAATCCGGTCTCTTCCAATATCAACCAGGATATATGGGTAGCTGACTCCAGAGACCAACTGTTTGATCGGGTTTATCAGCCGGGTTTTCCACTCAATAATGCCTTGCCCAACAGTGTTTGTTCACTTTCGCCGGATGACAATACATTGGTGATCATCAATCATTTTAGCAGGGATGGTAGCATGTTCAAAGGTTTTTCTTTTATGGATCGTAGAGCAGATGGTTCATATTCCTTTCCTGATCCGATCTATGTACATGATTTTTACAGTTATTCTCCGGAAGTGAATATCAGCATGAGCAAGGACGGAGATGTGATCATTTTATCATTGAAAAGAAAAGAAGGCTTTGGCGAGAATGATTTGTATGTAAGTTTTAAATTGAAATATAATCTATGGAGTGAACCAGTGAATCTTGGTCTAGTCATTAATACACCGGCACGGGAGGTCACTCCTTTTCTATCAGAAGACAAGACCAGGTTATTCTTTGCGAGTAATCGTCCCGGAGGGAAGGGGGGAATGGATATTTATGTAAGCCGAAGACTGGATTATTCCTGGACCAAATGGACCGACCCTCAACCCCTGGCAGAGCCTATAAATTCTATTTACGATGATAGTAACCCCATCATGATAGAACCCAATACCTATATCTACTTTACTTCTAAAAGGGATGGCACCAGTGATATCTTTAGAGCTGACCTAAACCCCGTCGTCAAGCTCGACCAATCCATCACCTTGCGGGGTACGATTAAAAATAGTTTGACCCAGGAGCTCATGACCGCAGACCTGTATTATGGCCCGAGTCGACTGCCGACCTCAGATCTATTTGTGAAAACAACAGATGGTAAGTTTGAGTTGACCGTAGAAAAAAAAGATCTACTGAGGTTGTCTCCGCGAAAAATCGGATTCGTCGGAAAAAATCAATTGGTGGATGTATCGATATTAGCCCAATCTAAAACCCTGATTTATGAGATCGATTTTTATCTCACTCCCCTTGAAAATGAACAAAAAGTAGAGCTTCAAAATATTTACTTCGAGCGAGGTACACCTGAAGTATTGGCTTCCTCCTTTCCTGAACTGGATAAGCTGGCCAATCTCATGAATCAAAACAAAAGTATGCAGGTACGGATAGAAGGTCATACAGATAGTGTAGGCATCGCTCACGAATTGTTGGACTTGTCAAGGTCCAGGGCAGAATCGATCAAAAAATACCTGGTGATCAACAAGCATATAGGTTCAGACAGAATCAACACGGTCGGTTATGGTGGCACCAGACCTATTTCTCCAAATAACTCTGAATCAAACAGATCTAAAAACCGAAGGGTGGAGATATACATCACCCAATCTGACCTAAGCAAAAAAATAAAATTGAGTGACTTGCCAGATCCCATAGTCAAGCCAATAGGCCAGGATGGACAGGTAATTACTTCTGCTGAGGAAATGGAATTTGTTCCCGAATTAAAAGAAGAGAAACCAAATCAGGCAGTATCCGAAAGCCCCTTCCCTCCACCAGTGAACCCTCCCGCGGTCACCCTGCATCATTTTGGAGACATAATTTTTATACCCAATCAACTGGCAATCAAAGAATCTTCTTTTGTGGAGATTAGAAAACTGGTAGATCACCTTATCAATAATGGATCTAAAAAAATCACCCTGGTAGGGATGTGTTCTAAAACCGAACTACTGTCTGATCCCGGTAAATATGCACTGCAAAGAGCTATGGGTGTAAAAGAATACCTTATTTTTAAATCAATTGATGGTGCACGTGTCACTGTAGATGAGTCTCAGACCAGTCTATCTGAGTTTGCAGGAGTAAAGATTTTAATCACTGAATAATCTTTCTGACTCATCTCCACCGATATGCAATTCCAATGGAATGTATGGAGCCAGCCAAATGGTAATTAGCCAGGCCATAATCAATATCAAGCCTGGAAAGGTGGATGCCAAAGCCTCCGGCAAAGCCTGATAGGCCACGATAGGACAAATCTTTAAGTTCCTGGTGACGCTGGTGATGATAGCTCAGTCTCAATCTAAGCGGGGCATATTTGCCGAGCAATATTTCAGTACTGAAGATCAAATGTCGAAACAAATTATCAACTCCTTGAGAAAAGGCCGAAGGAGCAGCTGCAGGCTCTCCAAATATCGAGACTTCGTTACTTACAGATTCATATCTCAATTGCCATCGGTTCAGGTCATGAGCACTGATCGTGAAAATCACGGGTACATGTTCTAAGCGTTGAGAATAGCCTAGTAATATGTCCAGGGGTAATGACTCTCGTGTGTCTTGATACAGATCCCACTGAGTACCCATATTTCTTATAGTCAAGCCCATAGATTGCCTGCCATCTTTAAAGGTATAGAGTGCTCCGAGATCGATACCAAGTCCGCTACTATTATAGGACTCAAGTTGTGAAAAAATATATTTGAGATTGATACCTATACTCAATGGGTCAAACAATTTTTTGGAAGCACCTATCAGCATGACCATTTCACTGGCATGGAAAGTGCCGGTTTTATTGCCGTATTCGTCTGCAGCAGTAAGATCACCATGTTGGAGATATTGAAATCCTCCTATCAAGGTGATATTTTCCTTCAGAAGATGATGGGCAACGCCTATGTTGGAATATCCTGAACCTCCATAATAAAAGCTTTGGTTAAAGTGAATACTCCTTGTGCTGGAGAGGGACGCTATAGCAGGATTGAATTGTGCCAGTACGATATCACTATCCCTTACACTGATATAGTTTCCTCCGAGAGCAGCGGTCCTGGCTGAAGGAGCCAAAGTAAGTACCTGAAATACTGACTTCCCTCCTGATTGTGCCCTTAGATCTATTATCATCAACAAACTTACCAAGGCAACTAATACCACTAAGGCTCTTGTGTTAATCCTCATATAAATTTCAAAAATACCATAAAAGGACTAATAGATAGGTTAAAGAAAATTCATGCTTAGTCGACGCGAGACGGGAGAAATAAGTAAATAATATTTAATTTAGAGCACATGCAGACACTTAAAAGAATAATGATCATCCTATTATCCGCTTTTGCCGGAGCATTTTTAGGTATGAAGTTGTATTCGGCGTTTGCAGATAACCAATCAGGTTTTGTGGGATCGGCTATGCTGTTTTGGACAGGTGTGATAGGCATGGTAGTCGGGATAGTAGCTGGATGGAGCAGCATCAAAAAATTAGATCATAAACAACACAAAATCTTGCTTGCAGGTCTCTTTATTCTGACCATAATCATTATCGGATGGGTAACTTATAGAATGTCTTTATCGGGAAAAGCGAATGAAGTGGGATCGATCGACCAGGAATCTCCATCCTTTTTTTCAGCAGTTTCCAGGCACGATCATATTTTTATACAAAAGTCTGATTCGACGATGGGCATGGGACTTGCCAAACCTGGGCTGTCTGATCAGAGAAAATTATATTTTTACCAACAGAGCTCACCCTCCGTTTCGGAGGTTCGATATGTGGTCTTTGATAGTCTACTAATATCCCTTGGCTCACTCAATTATCAAATAGATTATGCTCCTGCCTGGTTTTATCCAGAACATTTAAAATTGGACTATGATATTTTTTACCTAAAAACTAAAACGATCACTCGGAATTATTTAGAAGTCATCGGCAATAAAATCACAGGCCAAACTATATGGATAGATTCTGAAAGTGCCGAATATCTTGAATGGCCCGGCTTTCTATTGAATGTATATGCTGTATCCATGCTGGACCCCGTGCACCATCCGATCAAAGCAAAACCAGTCGACAATGCCAGTGTGGTGAAGATTCAGGATCTAGATAACTTAACGCTGCAGCCTATCGCTATACAAGGTGAATGGATGGAGGTGCTATTAGTAGATAACGATGATAAACCGATTTCCAAAGGGTGGATCCGATGGAAGAAAAATGATAGAATGTTGATCTCTTATTCGCTACTAAGTTGAATCGTGTGACTTTATTTGTTCAATCGCCATTTTAAGGTAGCCATGACACTGCGCAAAGGCCCTGAGTTATAAAATCGGTTCACAGCGGCATTGATATCCGGCCCAGAACTGTAGTCAGCATTTAAAAGATTTTCGCCAGATACTCCAATATTCAGAGTTTGGGTCAAATCATACACCATATGTGCATTAAGAAGCTGATAGGCAGGCAATAGAAATGTATTGGCATCATTGAGGGGCAAGGTAGATTGGTAATACCAGGTTATTCCAATATTGGTTTTAGGGATTCCCCGCCAATTTAGCTGGCTGGATACGGTATGAGCAGGCACTCCGGTCACATCGAGCCCGCTGAAGTCAGTAGTGCGTTGTTTATAACTGACGAATTCATAAGGCTGCCAGGCAGTAGTCGCAGACCAACTTAAGGTTTTATAATCATATTTTAGCCAAGCCTCAGCTCCGGTGATATCGGCGCCACCGGCATTGACAAAATATTCCACTCCGGCAGCATCATTTCGTCGCACAATGGCATTTTTCAACTGCATAGTGTATACATTGATATTATAGGACCAGCGTGGCCCATAAGATTTTAAGCCCAATTCAAGATTCCAACCGCTTTCAGGCAGTAGTTGATCATTGTATTCTCCGGAGGAGGGCCTGATCTCGGCGACGGTAGGTGGAGAATTACCCTTGGCAGCTGAAATGAATATACTCTTACGATTAGAGATGCTGTACGACATAGAAATCCTGGGCATCAGGACTGAACCACTTTGTTTTTTGATAAAAGAGGAGGCACTTCTGTCTTTGTATTGAAATGTTTGTTGATTAAGGCTCAGTCCAGCCAGCCATTGCCAACTTCGATGGTTGACTTGTAATTGGGTGAATACATTGTTTTGGCTAGAATTGATATTGGAGGCCGCCTGAAGCGTATCGATCTTGCCTTTATTATTTCCAAAATTTTTGATCAAATTGGCCTGGCTCAGATATTCCAGTCCGGTGATCCACTCCATATTGCCATGCGGAGTAGGATTGAAATATTTAATCTCCGGTTTGATAGAGGCATTTTTCTCAAACCTTACTTCGTAATTAGTGATAAAAGGGTTTCTAAAATCAGTATACCACAGACTAGCTTTTGGGTCTATACTCCACTTAGGTGATAGGTCGTATCGGTAGCCGGCCCCAATCATGGTAGTTTTATTATTGATACTGGCGTGTTGCTCTACGGCCCCTGGCAGACGACCCGCTGCTGGTCTAGCTTGCCTTGGATCCGCCGTTTTCTGATCCAAATTTAATCCTCCGGGAGTTTCGTAGAAAAGGTCTCCATAGAGTTGGAATAGCTTCAAGTCAGACCTGGTGGTATGATAAGATTGTGAGGCAAATATAAGATCCCGATCCATAGCAGATTGCTGCCGATAGCCTTGGCTTTGTTGGTGATTCTGGAAGACTTGAACCTTCCATTTTTTATACTGATGATGGAATTTTATAGATTCCTGCCACCGGGAGTAGGAACCCAACGATAGAGATAATTGATTCACTTCATCATCAGTAGACAGCAGTAATGCACCTCCGGACCCTGCACCATACATACTGGAAGCCGGGCCTTTGAGTAGTTCGGCTTTGGAGATCAGCTCCGGGCTCAACAACTGCAGATAGGTATTTCCTCCTCCGTCTGAGAGAGAAAATCCATCCAGGTAGACTTTTACATTTCTAACTCCAAAGGGAGACCTTAAGGTAGAGCCCCGGATGCTTAAGCGATAACTGCCTGGTGATCGCTCTTCAAGTCTCACTCCAGGTGCATGGTTAAAGACTGAAGCCAGTGAAAAAGAATGGTCTACATGGAGGGTATCCTTAATAACCTGTAATGCTGCAGGTATCCTGATCAAATCACTCCGATTTGAATAAGCGCTGATGTGAATTTCTGGTAAATCGGTTGATAGGGAGGACAGTGTATCTTGAGCCAGACTTTTTATGGGCGAGGTAAAAAAGAACACGCAAAATAAGATGGTAGGAGTGAAAATTTTATACATTTTTCGTGCTCAATTAAACATCATTAATATTCTAAAAAAAAATAATAGGCCAAAGCTTTTAGATTAAATTTTCAAAGTGCAATATCTACTTGATCGGGACCTTCACGCCCCATCCAATATTAAATAATCCTACGCCTAAATTGCTGTCTTGCAACCCTTCTGGAGTATTTGCCAAGGCTCCAGCATAACTTAGATCTATGCCAAATTTAACTTTGCGCCCAAATAAAACGCCTATTGAAGAACCTAAGTAATTGACATTGCCCTGACCAAAAATCCCTTGATTGATAAATCTTGGAGTCAGGTACCAGGCTATTCTTTCGGAAGGATGTAATGAAAGATATAAAGGAAGATGGAATTGATGTACAAATTCGCCTGCCAAAAAACCTCCGGCTGCACCTCCTATAGCGAGCGCAAATTTTGACTGCTGATCCCCTACCAGCTGTTGCTTGACATCAAATACAAATGTAAGGCCGGTACTGAGCTTCAGACCCAGGTCCGTTTTCTCGCCGACACCATATCGTCCCCAAAGTTCTACTACGCCCCCTCCGTAACTTCCACCATCAAATCCATCGCTAATCCCTGCGACATTGATACTGGCTCCAAATTCGCCTTCGTTTTTAGGAGTGGTGCGAGCGGATTGAAAGGAAGATATCTGGGCGCAGGAAGAGACCAGGATCAATCCCAACAGAAAAAATGAAGTACGTGTGATAGCCATATTTGTTTTCCGAAAAATGATGGTGAAGCGTCAAATATATAGAAGTTTCTGCTTAGGATTTTATCCATTCATAGCACGGACTATTATTTTATTTTATTCCGGTGGGCAATACATCCAAAAATTCCTATATTCGACCGAATAAAAAACCTTAATTGTAAAACTTATGATCAATAAAAATCGATTATTCATGGCAAGTTGTTTTGCCTTGATCACTACTGCATTCGCTTTTGCCATTCGCGCGGGTATCATGAATGACCTGTCCAGTGCTTTCAGCTTGTCGGATACTCAACTTGGATGGATAAACTTTATGGGTGCTTTTGGCTTTCCGATAGCGACCCTGGTAGGCGGTCCATTATACAATTCTATCGGGCCAAAGAGGCTTGGGTGGGTAGCATTCTTCTGTCATTTATTAGGGATTACTTTTAGTATCCTGTCACATAGTTTTATGCCTTTATTTCTCTCCACCTTTTTTGTCAGTTTTGGTAACGGTATGGTAGAAGCTGCATACAACCCGATGATCTCTGACATGTATGAAGACAATAAAGCTACCATGCTCAATCGATTCCATGTATGGTTTCCAGGAGGTCTTGCCATCGGATCTTTGGTAGCATTGTTTATAGCCAATATGGGCGGTACCTGGCAGATGAAAATCGCTGTCATGTATATTCCTTTGGCTATATATGGATTTTTGTTTTATGGTCAGCAGTTTCCAAAGACTGCCAATGAGATGGACAAAGCGAGTACTGCTTCGAACATGAAAGCTATATTTTCATCCCCATTGTATTTGTTTATGCTGGCTTGTATGGTACTTACCGCCACCACAGAGCTCGGTACTCAATCGTGGGTGGAGCGTATCCTTGGTGCTACTGGTGCTCAGCCTTTAGTGGTATTATTTCTTGTGACCGGCTTGATGGCTATCGGCCGATTATTTGCAGGTCCTATCATCCACAGATTAAGCATACCTGGTGTTTTACTGGGTTCAGCTATTGTATCTTTAGCAGGCATCTATCTTATGAGCGTAGCTTCTGGTGGAATGGTGTATTTGGCAGCGATCATGTTTGCCATCGGGGTATGTTTTTTCTGGCCCAATATGATATCCTTTGTAGCTGTTTATTTGCCAAAAACAGGAGCTTTGGGAATGTCACTCATCGGTGGAGTAGGGATGGTAGGTTTGGCCATATGTCAGCCTATCATTGGAAAGTGGCTAGATACTGAAAAGGCCCAGGCAGTCGCTAGTGGTCTGACCGGTGATGCTATGGAGCTTGCTGCAGGAAGAGCTACTCTGGATAATATTGCCTGGTTTCCGATGATCCTCATTATTGCATTCGGTCTGCTGTATTTCTTTAGAGATAAGTATTCAGCCGGAGTAAAGGCATCCCATTAAATAATATTTTTTTATAAGAAGGCCTTGAAGTAAGTTGATTGCTTCAAGGTTTTTTTTTGTCCAAACAAAAATTAGCCTTAAACCATATTATATTTAGAACAAAGAGTAAATTGCTCTTCGAAGGAAAATGGAAAGACTATTTCTTTGACTTCTTACAAAAAGATACTACTGCTTAATTTATTACAGTCTTATGATAGAATCACTACGCAATTGGTACAACGCTTCCTTTAACGATCAAAAATATGCTGCCTATCTAAAAGCAGTGTCGGACTCTTTGGGTGAGTCAGCTCAATTTCACCTTGCTGAGACCCCTGTTTTTATCCCCAAAGACTTTAGGGTAAAGTTGCTCCAAGCGTGTGAAGACTTGATAGATACCATCGTGGCCCCACAATTTTTAAATACTTCCGAAAAAGCGATTCTACCGGACCTGAGATTCGCCAATGATCCAGGTTATTGTCCTACTTTGATCTTTGATTTCGGCATCTGCCAGGACGATCAAGGGGTGATCAATCCTCAATTGATTGAAATGCAGGGGTTTCCTTCATTATATTGTTTCCAGGTCATTGAAGCGGATGCATACAGGCAGGCTTTTGATATACCTATGGAATATGACAATTTCGTAAATATTTCCAAAGAAGAATATATCTCTTTGCTTAAAAAAACCTTTGTAGGTGATACTCCTGTCGAAGAAGTGGTATTGATGGATTATCAGCCAGAGTCACAAAAAACCAGGATCGACTTTGCAGCCACTAAAAAACTATTGGGGATCGATGCGGTTTGTATCACGAGGGTGATGCAGGATGGGCGTCAGTTATATTATGAGAAAAATGGTATAAAACAAAAGATATCCAAGATCTACAATCGGTTGATTTTTGATGAATTTTATTCTATGAATATTCCTCATGTCGATATGCGCCAGGACCTGGATGTCACCTGGATACCTCATCCGAACTGGTTTTGCAGGATATCCAAGCACACTTTACCTTATATTAAAAGTGATTTTGTGCCTGAGACCACCTTTGTATCTGATCTTAAAAACATTCCTGATGATCTCAGCCAATATGTACTCAAGCCGGTATACTCGTACGCGGGTATGGGTGTCGTCATCGATGTAACCCAAAAAGATATCGAAAACATCAAAGATCCCAATGAATGGATTTTGCAGAAAAAAGTCCACTACCACCCAATCATTAAAACACCGGATGTGCCGGCAAAATGTGAGATTCGCATGATGGCCATTTGGGAGAGTCCTGACAAAAGACCCAGAGTAGTCCACAACCTAGCCCGACTGAGTAAAGGAAAAATGATAGGAGTGCGATATAATGCCGATTTTAAGTGGGTAGGATCCTCCTCCTGTTTTTTTGAATCTTAAGTCCGATATTGAGTAATGGAATCTGTATCCTTAGTGACCTCTGTTCCGGACCTGCATACTGCAAGGATTTGTGCTGCAGCCGGTGTGCCTATGATCTCTTTGGTCCAGACTCATCCCAATCTTATTGAAATCAGAGATTGGTTGGAAGGAACAGAAGTGTTTGTTCAAATCACAGATCCGGATTTGCCCTTGCCTTTAGTAGATCATCTGATCATCCCTTTTGAATGGTATGATGCTTTTTCATTTATAGACAAAAAAGTATTTTGGATTACAGATGATCACACGATCTCCAGGCCAGATGGCATGATCTACACGAGTCTATACCAAAATCCGCCTCCCACCGGTCAAGATTTGAAATTATTTCCTTACTATGAAGGCTGTCTCTGTGCTGTATGGTTAGACTATCAATCGGATTACAAGAGCTTTGAAAGGCTTTTTTTATCGTAGTTATCAACCCTGTTAGCGATATACATCAATAGATAGTTTTGAATCAAATTTTGCCTCGATATCCTACAAGATTAATCAACAAAAGCATGCTTTTTCCAACGGATATTTATTAAAATGGCGCCAAAGACAATATTGACAGTAATAAAAGTGAAAACCCACCCTATGATCGGTGTCGATCCAATCATTTTGAACACGACGAAAAACCCAAAAGCCAATAAAACCACCTGCCAAAAATTATATTGTTTGCCATACTGTATCATAAACCATTGCGCTGAGGTCACTGCCACGATGCAACTTGCCAGAATGATCAAGGAGATAAGCGCAAATAATAGGATCAAGCCGATCGGTAATCCAATGACGGTAACAAAAGTAATGAGGATGGTTATTGGCAATCCTATAAAAAATAAGAGCCCCCACAAGAATGATTTCAGCGTCATAATTTGAGTAGTGCCCACGGCTTGTCTCAAGACAGGAGCAAAAAAATATTGAATGAGCATAATCATGAGCAGGGCTGTACCCAGATACCACCACAAAATCATTAAGGATCCCCAGCCCAATTTGTACCAGGTCGCTTCAGACATTTTTAAACTCGAATCGAATATCGTCTGAGTCGGAGGTCTCAATGCTTCTGTGAAATTAGGGGTAGGGCCAGGTACCCAATAGGTTATATTCCCATTAAAGACAGTTTTTGATCCACATTGGATACTTTCGGATGCAGCCAGCGTGCCATTTCCATCGACAGTTCCCAGGATGGATATGGTAGCCCCCTTGATATTCATATCTTTTTTTACGGTGCCATGGAGCTTAAACTCGTTCACACCAGCTTTTAAAATGCCATTTACGGTACCATTTATTTCGACATTTCCTGCTCCTATGATGAGATCGCCTATTTGAGCTTGCTCGTACAAGACCAGTGACCCACTCCCTATCAATACATCACCAGCGATGGTATTATAAATTTTAATGTCCCCCGCGCCAGCTCTGAGATCTTGTGCGATATATCCCTGGAGGATGATGGTACCACCTGCCATCAATACATCCCCAAAAATGCTGTCATTGATTGTGATGGTGCCTCCTGCCACAGTGAGGTCACCATATATTGGAGCATTGATAGTTATAGTGCCTCCGGAGATATATACATTTTCATGAATTGGTTGAGATAGGATCACTGTATTACCATATTCAATTTTTAAGGCTGATACCAGGGAAGGTAAAGCTAGAAATACTACCAGCCATATCATTTTAGGTATCGAATAAGCATGGTTTTTCATAAGGCATTGATTTATCATATTCTTTATGAGGTTAAATCAGTGTGTTCGCCTTGATAGTTTCTTTAATTTCAGGTGCTGATCTACCCATCAAAGTTGAACTTAAACCCAATACCTTGACCTGATGATTATATCTGGTTTTGCTGATCCATATCAATGTATTTATGCTGTCAAGAATATTTTGATTTGAGACATTATAACTATTTTTGGCACCATGCTCAATCAATCAAGTTTTCGACATGTGAGTTACCTATGGGAAGAAACCAAAGCGTTGGCTCTAAAAGATGAAGTAGATCTTTTTATCTATCGATCCAATCTGCTGGGTGCTGATCTGCGATTGACCAATTATGGAGGTGGTAATACATCGGTAAAAATCCAGGACAAGGACCCATTGACCGGAGATCCTGTCGAAGTGATGTGGATCAAAGGTTCTGGTGGTGATATCGGCACCTTAAAAAAATCTGGATGTGCTGCTCTATACCTGGACAGACTTCTGGCTCTGGAGCGGGTATATCGTGGACTGGAGCATGAAGACGAAATGGTAGCACTGTTCAACCATTGTATATTTGATCTTAACTCTAAGGCACCGTCTATTGATACTCCACTCCACGGATTTCTGCCATTTAAGCACATCGATCATCTGCATCCTGATGCTGCCATCGCCATAGCAGCAGCAAAAGACGGCAAAAAGATCACCGAAGATTTATTTGGTGGAAGCATCGGTTGGGTGGATTGGCAACGACCCGGCTTCGACTTGGGTCTGAAGCTCAGATCATGCCTGGAAGATAGTCTTGCCCAGGGGATCCAACTTAAAGGCATCATGTTGGGTTCCCATGGATTATTTACCTGGGGAGATACTTCGTATGAGAGTTATATCAATACCCTGGAGGTGATAGAGGCTTGTGCCATATATTTAGAAAATAACATGGGCCATCCCCGGCCTGTCTTTGGAGGCATGAAAATGCACTCGCTGAATGGGATCGACCGACATACACAGGCGGCGGCTATCGCTCCCATCCTTCGGGGACTCTGTTCGTCACACAAACCCATGATAGGACACTATTCAGATGATGCCAGAATATTGGAATTTGTCAATTCCCATGATTTGGAAAGGTTAGCCCCGATGGGCACTTCCTGCCCTGATCATTTTCTGCGCACCAAAATAAGCCCACTCATATTGCCATTGGCACCGGATGCAGACCTCACTAACCCTGAAGAGATAAAAAAAGAATTATTGCCTGGTTTTGAGGAATATCGCAACATGTATGCGGCATATTATCATGCCTGTGCTCATGTAGATAGCCCTGCTATGAGGGACCCCAATCCTGTGGTGTTATTATATCCGGGCATCGGTATGTTTACATTTGCTAAAGACAAAACCACTGCCCGGCTTGCCAGCGAGTATTATATCAATGCTGTTAACGTGATGAAGGGGGCTGAGGCAGTCTCAGCGTATACGGCACTACCTCGCCAGGAAGCTTTTGATATCGAATACTGGCTTTTGGAAGAGGCCAAATTGAAACGGATGCCTAAACCAAAAGCCTTGTCAGGCAAAATAGCCTTAATCACCGGATCGGCAGGAGGTATTGGCAAAGCGATTGCCAAAAAATTTGCCGAAGAAGGGGCTTGTATATTACTTAATGATATCCATTCCGGTAGATTGGATGAAACAAAAGAGGAATTTGTCAAACTTTTTGGCAAAGATGTGATCGATGCCACCCTGATGGATGTCACCAGCGAAGCATCTATTGAGCTGGCATTTGAACAGTTGGCTTTAAAATTTGGAGGCATCGATATCATCGTCAACAATGCTGGCATCAGTCTCTCTAAGTCAATCACTGATCACACAGTAAAAGACTGGGATAAAATCTATGATATCCTGGTGAAAGGCCAGTTTTTGGTATCCAAAGAAGCGATTAAGGTCATGAAAAAGCAAAATATTGGTGGAGACATCCTCAATATCGTGTCTAAAAATGCCGTCGTAGCAGGGCCAAACAATACTGCATACGGATCTGCTAAATCAGCGCAGGGCCATCTCTCCCGTCTACTCGCTGCAGAATTAGGACCGGACAGAATCAGAGTCAATATGATCAATCCAGATGCTGTAATCGCTGGCAGCAATATCTGGTCGGGTGGTTGGGCTGAAGGACGGGCGAAGGCTTATGGCATTACAGTAGAAGAACTGCCTGCCTACTATGCCAAGCGAACCTTACTCAATGAAATCATCCTGCCGGAGGATATAGCCAATGCAGCCTTTGCTTTTGTAAGCGGTCTGCTCAATAAAACTACTGGTAATGCCCTGAATGTAGATGGAGGCATTGCTATGGGCTTTTATCGTTGAATAAGTTTTTTTGCTGAGAATCTGACTGTTTCATAAGCAGTTTTGTCTTCCCTGCAAAATTGCGCGGAGTTACCTTATTATTGATAATTCACAAAGTGGTTCCAGACGGCCTCTGCCACCTCTGCCATAATCCTGTCATTGGTAGCCTCATTTTCTGATGACTGGGTCACAAAAACCGCCAGTGATATTTTTTTGCCATTGGGTAGTACCATGATGCCAATGTCATTGGATGCTGCAGTGATGCCTTGATCATTGGTGCCGGAGTATCCGGTTTTATGACCCACGATGGCATCATGAGGAAGAAGTCCTTTTAGTTTATTAGGTCCCGTGGTGGTCTTTACCATGGTATTCCAAAGAAAATTCTTTGTAGTCGGAGATAGGATGAGCTTATTGTCGAATATTTTTAATGCTTCGATCGCTGCTGTCGGAGTGGTCCAGTTGGCAAATTGGGCTTTATACTTTTTATGCATTTGCTCTTCAGTGGCTTTGATAGCTATATCCTTGATGCCAAGAGAATGAATATATTTGTTGACTTTGGCAGGACCACCTATCAACCTGAACAAGATATCACAACCATTATTATCACTTTGGGCAACGGTATAGGTGAGGATTTCACGAAGTGGAAGATAGAGCTCACCGTTAGGATATTTATCGCGTAATGGGCTCCAGGTATCAGGCAATAAATCTTTCTTCGATATCCAAATTTTTTGATCTATGTCCCATTTTCCACGATCTACCTGATTCAAGACCGCCAAGGCTAAATGAAATTTATATACACTTTGCATTGGATAGTGTATATGATCATTATACGTGATGGTGCCCTCCTGTTCCAATGCTTGAATGGCAAATCCTATGGTCGCTTTTTTATCCTGGCAGATAAGGACTAATTGATTGAGCAAAAGATCATCCTGTCCCAGACTATAAGTGGTGCATAAAGATATCAGAAAAATAGTGGTGAAGATAGATTTCATCAATGTGAAGATAGAATCACCAACAAATATAATGATAGGTTTTGAAGGTTAATATTCGAATGTTGTTCGAGAGAGGCTTATCCATATCAGTGTGGAGATGCCAAACTTAAAATTTTCAATCGTGTCAGCTGGTTATAATTTATAATTGCCAATCTGTTTTTCACTTTCTCTGAGTTTGGCATTTTGCTGTCTATATTTGAAGATGCCTACGATGAGAATGATTAAAGCGATGACCCCAAAACCAACCTCCAGTATCAATCCGTATTGAACCCTGAGCAATTGGTTGATGCTTAGTCCTGCTACATAAAAATATAAGGCAGTTCTTATGAAAGCCAGCAATGTAGTATCGTTGGCCATAGTAGTCCGTTCAATGGCCAATCGTTCTCTCAGGATGAGGTCTTTATTTTGAAGGTTTAGTTGTTTGTCTTCCATGTTATTAAGTGCAAATTACATTGAAATAATTTTATAAATCGATAGCTTCTCCTTTGTATTAATCTTTAAATGAGCAATTTGCACTACAAAGTTTTAATTCAAGCCGGATAAGACAGTAAAGTGGTATGTAACTTTTGTAACCATCAGCTCGTACTGAAAAGCTCAATTTTGCACTTCAAATAAATATAATGGAGATTCTTGGATTTTTTTTAGCAGCTATCGTAGGTGTTTCTTTGGGACTGATTGGAAGTGGAGGCTCTATTTTGACGGTGCCTATTCTTGTATATATTTTAGCAGTATCTCCGGTGTTGGCTACAGCTTATTCTTTGTTTATCGTAGGAGTCACCGCCCTGGTAGGTGGGATACAGAGTGCCTTTCACAAAAAAGTAGATTTTAAAACTGTTATTATATTTGGGATTCCCTCTATAATCGCTGTGTTCGTGACCAGGATGTGGATAGTCCCTCTGATCCCGAAAGAACTCTTTTCAATAGGTTCCTTTATGGTCACTAAGTCGGTGGCATTGATGTTGCTTTTTGCTTTGGTCATGGTACTGGCTTCGATCAGCATGATTAAGCCTGGCAAAAGCGAACCAGAATCTGATGAACCTGTGGCTATGAAATATAATTATCCTATGATATTATTGGAGGGTGCCCTGGTAGGTTTGCTCACAGGTTTGGTAGGAGCAGGCGGAGGATTTCTCATCATCCCTGCTTTAGTGATACTAGCTAAGATGCCTATGAAACTGGCGGTGGGTACCTCCTTGTTTATTATAGCAGCTAAGTCCCTCATCGGATTTATTGGCGATCTGCAAGGCAGTGAAGTTATTGACTGGAGGCTTCTGGGAGGATTTACCGTTTTTGCAGCTGCAGGCATATTTATCGGTATCTATTTGTCAAAAAAAATACACGGAGATAAACTGAAGAAATCCTTTGGATGGTTTGTGCTCGTCATGGGCATTTACATTTTTGTGAAGGAAATCTACTTTCCTACGCTCGGTGGTCATTAAGCCAGAAAAAACATTTGTTATTCTGTGCAACAAATGTTACCAAAACGGGCTGAAAGTCCAGGCATCTTTGCACATTCATTAACTAAAAAAATTAAAAGATAACTATGTATTTTCAACACATTTATGACAAAAGTCTGGCGCAAGCCAGTTATTTTATCGGGTGTCAAAAAGCGGGTGTAGCCGCTGTGATTGATGCAAAAAGGGATGTAGACACCTATATTGAAATCGCCAAGGCCAATAATATGAAGATAACTCATATTTTCGAGACACATATTCATGCTGATTTTCTGGCGGGGTCCCGGGAGCTAGCTCAGCTTACAGGAGCTGACTTATACCTGAGTGATGAAGGTGGTGAAGGATGGCAATATCAGTTTCCACATGTTGGTTTGAAGGATGGTGATAAAATCAAAATAGGTAATCTCACGATGGAAGTCTTGCATACACCGGGCCATACGCCTGAGAGTGTAAGCTTCTTACTGACTGATAATCCGGCCAGTAATAAACCAGTCATGCTCTTTACAGGTGATTTTGTTTTTGTCGGGGATGTAGGAAGACCTGACTTGCTCGAAAAGGCAGCAGGAATCACAGGCACCTCAGCTGTAGGCGCGCATCAGATGTATGATTCAATTAGAAAATTTAATGCCCTGGAAGATTATATACAGGTATGGCCAGGTCATGGCGCCGGCAGTGCTTGTGGCAAGGCATTAGGCTCTGTACCCAGCACTACAGTGGGTTATGAAAAAGCCAGAAACTGGGCTTTCCAATATGCAGATGATGAAACCGGATTTGTCCAGTATTTATTAGCTGATCAGCCTGAACCGCCCAAGTATTTTGCCATGATGAAACATCTTAACAAGGTAGATCGTCCTTTGCTTACTTCGGTACCGGTATTAAGTAAACTTTCAGCGGATGAATTAAAGGCAGCATTGGCTAAGGATATAAAATTGATAGATGCCCGCAGTAAATCTGATTTTGCAAATGCGTTTATCCCAGGCAGTATCAATATACAAGGCAATAATTCTTTTGCTACCTGGGCGGGTTGGTTTATCAAGTATGATGAACCCTTTATGCTGTTGGCGGACGAAAGCCAACTCGATGATCTCACCAGAAAACTCATGCGCATAGGCTTGGATAATATTTATGGTTATGTACCGTCTACTTCCATTTGGACTGAGGCTGGGGGTACCCTTCAAAAAGCAAATGTGATTACTATTGAGGAAGCCAAACAGTTGATACATAATAATGGTGTCCAGGTAGTAGACTTGAGAGGTGCTGCTGAGTTTAATGCAGGACATATCTCCAAAGCAGAGAATATTTTTGTCGGTACGCTTCCTGAAAATTTAGAAAAGATTAAAAAGGACAGAAAGGTCATCATCCATTGCCAGGGAGGGGACAGGTCGTCCATCGCTTACTCCCTATTGGTAAAAAAAGGATATACTAATCTGGTAAACTTTTCCGGAGGAATCAATGAATGGGTAAATGCAGCTGAAGCTGTTGTTTCATAATAGTTGAAAAGGTAGAGGTTGCCTTTTCCGGCAACCTCTTTTTCTGGAACCACATAAATAAATACGAAGTATAAAATTTGATAAACTCGTCTACCATGGATGAAAAGTTAAAAATATTGATTCCTACAGATTTCTCTGTGCAGGCAGAATATGCCTACTTAATGGTAAGAAAACTTGCGGAAAAAACCCCTGTAGAAATACATTTTCTTCATGTACTCAATGCACCTGATTCGGTCACCATGGACAGTAACGAAAACATACAATCTTGTGACGATATAGACATTCAATACCTGGTTCATCAAAAGGATATTGCTAATCGGAAGCTGGATAATCTCCATGTGCTCTATAGCAATGAAATTCATACCCATTTTGTATTAGGCAAACTTATAGATAGCATTTTGAGTTTTGCGGAGTCGCATGAGTTTGATTTGATCGTCATGGGCACGAAAGGCGCTTGGGGCTTAAAAGAAAAACTGTCTGGTTCTGAGACCCAAATAGTCGCGCGCAATTCAAGGATTCCCCTGCTTTCTTTAATGTGTGACCGGTCTGACCTTAATATTCAAAATATTCTGTTGGTGCACAATTTTAATCACCCGGAAAAGGAAGATCTTCAATTTTTACATAAAATAATTAAGGCATTCGATACCAGGATTCACCTGCTCCAGATTACTTCAAAAAATGTAACTGAGGTGCCTAATAATGTGATGGAGAATATGAACACTTTTGCGGCACTGAATGATATAGGCAATTATGCTTGTCATACCATCAGTGATGAGGATGTGGAAGATGGTGTCATTCATTTTAATGAGCAGAATAATATGGATATAGTTTGTATAGGCACTCATGGCAAAGGTGGACTGTTTCACCACAGTGCGACCGAAAAACTGATCAATCATCTTTTTAAGCCTATCATTTCATTTCATTTAAAATAATATCATTTAAAAATAATGGGAGAATTTATTACACAATCATGGTCATGGTGGTTTTCAGGAACTATGATAGCTGCTATCATGTTTTTTCTTTTATACTTTGGCCAGGCGTTTGGGTTCTCTTCAAACCTGAGGACAATATGCGCCGCAGTCGGATTAGGCAAAAAAGTCAAATTTTTTAATTTTAATTGGCGCAGCCAGACTTGGAATTTGGTCTTTTTGGTTGGAGCTATTTTAGGTGGATTTGTGTCAAAACAATTTCTGTCCGGTAAAAATGAGGTGATTAAAATTTCGGAGGCGACTATCTATAATCTGAACGAATTAGGTATGGCAGCCCCTTCTTCTTTTCAACCTGATGAGCTGTTTGGTTTAAAAGCCATCACTTCGATCAAAGGGTTTTTGGTTTTGGCGTTGGGAGGGTTGATGGTTGGATTTGGTGCAAGATATGCAGGTGGGTGTACATCGGGACATGCTATTAGCGGACTATCTGATTTGCAGGGGCCTTCCTTAATCGCAGTTGTTGGTTTTTTTATTGGAGGATTGATAATGACTTTTTTGATTCTCCCTTTAATTTTTTAATCAAATGAAATTATTAAAATTTTTATTGCTTGGTATTGTATTTGGAATAGTGATGGCCAAGTCAGAAGTAATATCCTGGTATAGAATTCAGGAAATGTTTCGCTTTCAATCTTTTCATATGTATGGCATTATTGGAACTGCTGTCATTTTAGGAGTGATGGGCGTCTATTTAATAAAAAAGTTTGAACTAAGGGATTATCATGGCAATCCTATTACTTTTTATCCCAAAGAAAAATCAATCATTCGATACCTGATTGGAGGCACCATCTTTGGTTTAGGATGGGCTTTGAGTGGAGCATGCCCTGGTCCTATGGTTGTTAATATAGGATATGGTTTTTTGTCCATGGCTATTGTTTTTCTGTTTTCTGTTGTAGGTACCTTTTTATATGGATATTTCAGAGAAAATCTGCCTCACTAAAGTATATTAGAGAAACCCTTAAGGTAAAAGGAAGATTTTAAAAGGAAACGAAATAAATTGCCTTGAAAGCAATAAATCAGGATGTTTTCCCTATAAACTATAAATACGAATGCAGTGTGTTAATAGCATGCTCTTATACCATTGATTTTTTATGCAGCATATATACAAACTTATAATCACCTTGATTGGACTGATCGGATATCCAACTCTGTGGGGCCAGCATCAGGAAATTTTAGAAAAACCGGCTTTATATCAAAACGAACAAATTAAAGTGGAGGATTCTACTTCACTATGGTCGGCATTTAAAAGAGGTCAGGTCAATGGTCACTTTCGGTATTTTTTTATGAGTACCCAAAATAAAAGTGACTATTCAGATTATTATGCTCATGCTGCCGGTGGGGGCTTGCGATTTAAAACGGCTCAATTTCATAAATTTCAGTTTACGCTTAGCGGCTTTTATACATTTAACGTTGGTTCCTCTGATCTGGGAAAACAAGACTCAGCTACAGGTCAATCTAATAGATATGAAATCGGGCTGTTTGATATTCAGGATCCTTATAACAAAAAAGATATTTCCAGGCTGGAAGAATTTAATCTGACATATTTCTATAAAAAATCCTCTATTATATTTGGGAGGCAATTAATAAATACTCCCTTTATTAATTTACAAGACGGAAGGATGCGAGCTACCGGTGTTGAAGGGCTATGGTTTGAATTAAATGATATTAAAAATACTACACTGGAAGGAGGTTGGCTATATAGCATTTCTCCCAGATCTACTACCAAATGGTTTGATATTGGAAAATCCATGGCCATTTATCCGGTTGGAGTAAATCCTGACGGTACAAAATCTCAGTATATCAATAACCTAAGCAGTGCAGGCGTTTTCATGTTGGGTATGCACTTTAAAATCAAAAAGCATCTTGAAATACAAGCATGGAATCTATATACTCAAAATATATTTAACTCCTTATTGTTGCAAGCCGATTGGCGGTTTCCTTTAAAGAACCAAAGTGCCCTTACCCTTGCTGGACAATTTGTCAGAGAAGATGCAATCGGCCACGGAGGCAATGAAGACAACTCAAAAACCTATATGGCGAAGGATGCCAAAGCAGTGACCTTTGGAGCTAAAGTGGGTTGGAAAAATAAAGCTTGGGAGGCAAGCCTAAATTATAACCGCATTACCTCAGCTGGTCGCTATTTGATTCCAAGAGAGTGGGGCAGAGACCCTTTTTTTACTTTTATGCCGCGAGAGCGAAATGAAGGCTTGGGCGATACGCACGCTTTTATGAGCAAGATTAATCACAATTTCCAAAAATCAAACTTTAAAACATCCTTGGCTTTGGGGTATTTCAAATTGCCAGATGTTAAAAGTTATCGTTTAAATAAATATGGCTTACCTTCATATGCTCAGATAAATGGTGATATGCGATATATCTTTGATCATTCAATAAAGGGATTGGAACTTCAGATTTTAGTTGTTGGAAAACTCAAAGTAGGCGACACCTATGGGATTGGGAAATATGAAATTAATAAAGTAGATATGATGCAGTATAATGTGGTTTTAAACTACCGTTTTTAGATATTATGATTAGTAAAAATATCTTTGCTTCCATTTTTGAGCCAGCCCTGGTGGAAGAAATTTATCAGTATGGAGAAGTGAGGCATTATAAGGAAGGAGAGATTATTATAGAGTATGGCAAGATTATCAGAATCATGCCTATCGTCGTCGAAGGAACTATTAAAGTATTTAGCAGAGATGACTCAGGTAAAGAAATCTTACTGTATTATTTGAGCTCTAATGACAGTTGTTCTTTTGCATACAGTTGTTGTATGGAGGCTAAAAAAAGTGAAATCAAAGCTATTGCTGATGAAGATGTCGAGTTAATAGCCATTCCGCATCAAAAACTTGAGGAATGGCTGTGTAAATATCCTACCTGGAAGCGATATATAATGCAAAGCTTTAATGTTAGATTTTTGGAGCTTTTAAAATCTATCGAGAGTATAGCCTTCCATAAGTTAGACGAAAGGTTAGTAGCCTATCTGAAGGAAAAACAACGTATCACCGGATCGAGTGTCATTAAAGTCTCTCATTATCTCATAGCCGATGACTTAGCTACTTCGCGTGTCGTTATTTCCAGTCTACTTAAGCAGCTGGAAAATGATGAGAAAATATTATTGTATAGAAACGAAATCAAGCTGTTGAATTCGTTTGGATGATGAGAATTGCTAACGAGAGCCTTACTTGTCCCAATAAGGTGATGGATTTTATTTCCGCACTTAGCTGCCTTAGATAAGCCATTATAGTAAGACTAATCGCACGACCTGCGCTCAACTTTACTTTGTCCCATAGATATAAAATATTTTAGTAGTGGAACAAATGAGGCAAAGGCATTTTTAATGTCAGTGTCTTTATAATTCAAGGTATTGTATTAATTTTAGTGATGAAATTATTTTCTTTCATTGCTTCACGTTACAAGCTTATTTTTCTTATTTTTTTCTGTTGTACTCTGTTTTATGAGACTGGAGCGCAGAACCCACCACGTGAAATCTCTGCCACCAGTTTTACTTGTATAGTCAATCAAATACCCCTGAAGCTCAATTATTTTTCATCTCCGGCTTTGGATTTATCGGATAAAAAGATAAACCGTCTGGTCATTGTCATTCACGGCAATAGCCGTAATCCTTACACTTATCATCAGAATATGAAGATCGCTGCGGCCAAAGCGAAGGCTACGGATCGAACCTTGATCATGACCCCCGGGTTAGTGATGGAGCGGGATTTTAATGGCAATGAGGATCTATTGACTGAAGATCATATTTTTTGGACTAGTAATGGATGGAAACAAGGAGATACTTCTATCATGCACTCAACTCAACACCCGAGAGAGGCACAAATAAGCTCTTTTGAAATCATGGATAGCCTTATTTTGCGTATACTGAGTTCGGGACATTTTCCGAATATCAGGCATATCATTGTGGCGGGCAATTCTGCCGGAGGACAATATGTCAACAGGTACTGTGCAGGCAATCTGATTCATGATAAAGTGAAGAAATTGTATGGTATCGAGATTAAATACCTGGTGGCAGCACCTTCCACTTATACCTATCTTACTCCGGAGAGGCCTGTTTTAAATACCCCAGGTCGGTTTTCTATTCCAGCAGATACCAGTTGCAATGCTGGCTATGACATCTATAAGTATGGGCTTGTCGGATTTAATGAATACATGAATCGTACAGGCGCCGACAGATATAAATCTCAGTTAGCTGATCGCAAAGTTGCTTATTTCGTTGGAGCACTTGACAACGACCCCAACGACAGCTCCATGGATCGCACCTGTCCGGCGCTACTTCAAGGTCTTCAGAGAAGGGAAAGGGCTGTGCTTTTTATGGATTATCTGCAACACATATATGGTAAAAGGTGGAAACTAACTATCGTCGAGGGATCAGCACATGATCATGCTAAAATGTTTGCTTCCAAAGAAGGTATGAAGTGGATATTCAAGAGTTAATGTTCAAATTCTTTTTGAAAAAATTTAGTCATATGAGGTATACTATCAGCTTTCTGTTTCTAATAATTTTGATTTCCTGCCAGGATCATGTAAAACCTGACAACAAATTAGTTACACCCTTTAGACCCAATATATTGTGGCTGGTGACAGAAGACCTTAGCCCGGTGATTCCACCTTTTGGCGATTCAACGATCACCACACCTGTATTGAGCAGGTTGGCTGCAGAAGGTGTACGATATCCAAATTGTTTTAGCCCGTCAGGAGTATGTGCACCCAGTAGGGCAGCGCTCTCGATGGGTATGTATCCCACGCACATAGGGGCTATGCATATGCGCACCGGGTTTTGGGCCGGCGGCAGACCTTCAAAAGCACAGTCAGAAACACAACGAAAATCTTTTCCTCCTGGTTTGCCATACTACGAAGCTATGCCACCAGCAGATGCAAGAATGCACAGTGAGTATATGAGAATGCAAGGCTATTACTGTACAAACAGGGCTAAGCAAGATTATCAGTTTGTTGCACCGGTCACCGCATGGGATGAGTGTGGCCGGGAGGCACATTGGCGAAACCGACAGCCCGGTCAGCCATTTTTCTCCATTTTCAATTTTGAAGTCACTCACGAGTCGCAGATTTGGGTCAAAGCCAATGATTCCTTGTGGATTGATTCAAATCAACAAGTTATAGTGCCTCCCTACCTACCCAATACTCCGGTTGCAATGAAGGATATCAGGCGGATGTATTCCAATGTAAAGCAGATGGATGATCAGGTCGGCAAAATACTTGCCCAATTGGAAGCTGATGGCTTATTGGATAGTACGATCATATTTTGGTATCCAGATCATGGGGGACCTTTACCCAGACAAAAACGCTTGTGTTATGATTCCGGTCTGAAAGTGCCTTTGATCATTCGATATCCTGACCATTGGAAGGCAGGTACCATCGACAGCCAGTTGATCAGTTTTATAGATTTTCTCCCAACTATACTGTCCATGACCGGAGTAGATCCTCCCAAGAATATCGATGGTAGAAGTTTCGCCGGATCCCATGTCGCCAGTGAAAAAAGACAATATATTCATGCGGCAGCAGATCGGTTTGACGAGCGATATGATATGATTA
Organism: Saprospiraceae bacterium; assembly: GCA_016709995.1. Classification (NCBI taxonomy): domain Bacteria; kingdom Pseudomonadati; phylum Bacteroidota; class Saprospiria; order Saprospirales; family Saprospiraceae; species Saprospiraceae bacterium. Next base: position 2,968,307 of record JADJLQ010000001.1, on the reverse strand, counting down.
GGGCTGTTAGAGATCAAAGATTTAAGTATTTGCGCAATTTTTCACCAGAAAAAGGATATTATCTCCCTGTAGCTTATCGCGAACAAATGCCCATCATGCAAGAGCTGTTGAGGTTGCGCGATGCACATGCATTAAATGAATACCAGGCTCAATGGTTTAGGCCAAAGAAACCCGCCGAAGAACTTTTTGATACTCAGGCTGATCCTTATGAGTTGCACAATCTTGCCGCGGATCCGACCTATGAAAAAAAACTGGCCGAGCTTAGAAATGAATGCGATCGATGGATGCAAGCGATGGATGACAAAGGATTGATGGAGGAAAAAGATTACATCAAATCAATATGGCATGGAGATCAACAACCAACGACTGCTGTGCCATCAATGGTCAAGCGCAATGGAAAGATCTCTATGGCGTCCGAAACTCCGGGCGCATCGATTGGTTATAAAATTTTACATCATGAGCAAAATGCTAAATCCTGGTCCATTTATACTCAGCCAATTCCCATCAATCAGGGCGATACCATCATAGCCATAGCACATCGTATTGGTTATCTGCCAAGCGAAGAAAAAAGATTAACACTGGATATTATTCAATGATTGCCTCGCCTGATCGATAGCTTGATTAAACTCGGCACCCTGACCAGCTGCAGTAGCACAGGATTGAACATCATCAGCTTTGTTTAAATAATTAGTGCCGGCAGTTTTATAAGCAGCACAGTTTGCAGGCGTGGGATTTTGACCATAAGCTGAGGCAGCTTGAGTCAATGCACTGGTTTCTGCGGACAATTCTTGCTGCCAACTAAAATTTTTGGCGCAAGTAGCATTGTTGCTTTTGGAGCAGTTCATGTGTGCCAAAGCCATAGCTAAAAACAAAATATAATAAATCCTGGTTTTCATCTTTTTGGAATTTTATGATTTAATAGGCGCACCTTGGTTGATTCCTCTTACATCTAAAGCTTATTTAACAGGTATTAGTATACTGCTGGGAAACTCTTTTATTTTATCTCTGGCACTGAACTGTTTGTGAAAGGTAAAATGTATCTTTATAGGATCCAATTTTATTAAATATTACAGCATGCGATTAGATCCTCAGCAGATCCAATTTTATAACGAAAGCTATTTAAATGCTCACAGTCTTCATTTTGAATTTTTCAAAAAAACGCACTCATCTTCAGAAGTGATTATTCAAAAACTGATTGACTTTCAGGTGGCCATTCCAAGCTGGGCACTTGGCACCGGAGGTACAAGGTTTGGGAGATTTTCAGGAGGAGGTGAGCCTCGTAATCTCGAAGAAAAAATAGAAGATGTAGGTTTGATTCATGCTTTGAATCAATCCAGTGGCGCGATATCCCTGCACATACCCTGGGACATACCTGAAGATGCTGACAAAGTCAAGTCGTTAGCAGCATCTTATAATCTGAGTTTTGACGCAGTCAATTCCAATACCTTCCAGGATCAACCAGGGCAGGTATTGAGTTATAAATTTGGATCTTTACAACATACAGATAAAGCTACCCGGAGACAGGCCATTGACCATAATATTGAGGTCATCCGACATGGGGTCGCCCTTGGATCCAAGTCTATCACGGTGTGGTTATCGGATGGATCTTGTTTTCCCGGACAATTAAATTTTAGAGAGGCCTTTCAAAGGACATTGGACGGATTGTCTCAGATATATAGTCATCTTCCTGTTGATTGGAAGATGTTTGTAGAATATAAAGCATACGAACCAAATTTTTATTCGATGACGGTAGGGGACTGGGGCCAGTCTTTATTATATGCTCAAAAACTGGGAGAACAAGCCTATACCTTAGTCGATCTCGGACATCATCTGCCCAATGCCAATATAGAACAGATCGTATCCCTCCTGCTCATGGAAAAAAAATTAGGGGGCTTTCATTTCAATGACAGCAAATACGGTGATGATGATCTTACTGTGGGTAGTATCAAACCATATCAATTATTCCTTATTTTTAATGAATTGGTTGAAGGCATGGATAACCGGCAGATGAATCATGCCACAGACCTGGGATGGATGATCGATGCTTCGCATAATGTAAAAGATCCGCTGGAAGATTTGTTACAATCTGTTGAGGCCATCATGCAAGCTTATGCCAAAGCCCTGTTGATAGATACGCATGCTTTGAAAGCAGCTCAGTGGAATAATGATGTAAGCCTTTGCGAAGAAATCCTTAAAGACGCCTACCAAACCGATGTAAGAACATTGGTCGCTGAAGCGCGTTTGAGGTCGGGAGCAGCACTCGAACCGATTAAATTGTATAGATCAGTCGGCGGACGCTCTATCCTGGTGAAAGAAAGAGGGTCTAATACAGTTGCTACCGGCCTTTAAAGTGTCCACCAATTTGAATCAGATCAGGTATTGTTAGATGAGTGCTCACATAGCCATATTAGATATAGGTAAGACCAATAAAAAACTATTGGTCTTTGATGAAGATTATCAATTGGTCTTTGAGCTTGCAGACCAATTAGCTGAAACGGTGGATGAAGATGGTTTTCCCTGTGAAGATATTGCAGCCTTAAGTTTATGGTGCAAAACCCGAATCGAGGAGATACTCATTCATCCGGAATTTAATATCACGGCAATCCAATTTTCAGGGTATGGCGCAAGTTTTGTTCATTTGGATAAAATCACCCATATTCCGACCTTGCCTTTATACAATTATTTAAAGCCATTAGACAGATCGATCACAGATCAATTTTATGCCTCTTATGGTGAACCAAATGTGCTTGCACTGCAGACTTGTTCACCATCGCTCGGCATGCTCAATTCTGGTCTTCAATTGTATAGGCTTAAACATAGTCGGGCAGCATTGTTTGCCACGATTGGTGCAGCATTGCATTTGCCGCAATACCTGAGTTTCCTTTTTACCAATCATCCTGTCACGGAAATGACCAGCATAGGCTGTCATACGATGTTGTGGAATTATGCAGATCACGATTATCATTCCTGGGTCTACAAGGAAAACCTGGATCACCTTTTTCCAGCGATCCATTCCTCTACAGAAGTATTTTCCATCAAAATTGATCAAAAAGAAATTAATGTTGGTATAGGGCTGCATGATAGTTCCGCGGCATTGATTCCATACCTCGCTTCCATTCAAGAGCCATTTATATTTTTATCTACCGGTACCTGGTGCATCGCCATGAATCCATTTATGAAAAATCCACTCACTGCCTACCAGCTCAGACAGGATACTTTATGTTATATCAGTTATCAAGGACAATATGTCAAGGCTTCCCGATTATTTCTTGGCCATGAACACCAGGTGCAATTGGATAGACTTTGTGTGCATTTTGGAGTGAACCCAACTTATATCGATAGCATCTCTTATGATCCAGGATATTTAAATTATTCAGGTCTGCATTCGGATCTATCCTATTACGGATCCAATGGATTGATGGAGTGTGGTTTTGATAAAAGATACTTGTTTGAAATCGATGATTTCGATACGGCATACCATGTCTTGATTCATGACCTGGTCAGACTGCAAAAAAGATCAATCCTGTTGGTGCAGGATCAACATATAAAATCCATATATGTTGATGGTGGCTTTGCAAAAAATAAAATCTTTATGAAAATGCTGGCAATGGCTTTTCACGAACTGGAGGTTTATAGTGCCTCTGCTTCGCAAGCATCAGCATTGGGAGCAGCGATGTCGATTCATGGGAGTTGGAATAGGAAGGAGATCTTTCCGCAGGTGATCCAATCTACATTAATAATTCAATCTTAAGTGGTCAGCAATAAAATACTGTCCCTTCAAATTACCAAAATTTTATTTTACCAGCAGCAAACATCACCATACGTAAAAGCAAAAAACCATGAGAAAATCGGGAGATATTGGTATCCCCATAAGTTCGATCTTTATATCTTATAGGGAGATCAATGATTTTAAGATTGAGCTTATATGCTCCAAATAATAGATCAAAATCACCGAAGGGATCAAAATTGCCAAAAAATGATCTGTTTAAAATGAGCTGTTCATAATCTTTTCGGAATAATACTTTGGTGCCACAAAGTGTGTCCTTAATAGGTTGTTCGAGCAGCCAGGAAAATGCTTTGCTAAAAAAATGATTTCCCAGCGTGTTAAGCGTGCGCATTGCCTGAGATTCCATTGGATAGATTAATCGACAGCCGTTAATAAAATCTCCCTTGCCAGAGGCTATCGCGTGATAAAATTTAGGCAAGTCTTCCGGAGGCATCGTCAGATCAGCATCCAGGATCATGAGAATATCTCCTGTACAATGTTCGAAAGCTTTGCGCACCGCATCCCCTTTGCCTTTTCCTGTCTGTTGCAGGATCTTAATATCATGTGTATCCTTATACTTTGACTGGACCTGGTGTATAGTATGCCAGGTATCATCCGTAGAATTTCCTTCAATAAAGACGATCTCTATATGTTTTCCAAATGTTGGAATCCTAAGAATAGCATTTTCAATATTTCCACTTTCATTTCTTGCAGGAATCACTATCGAAGTAGAATATAATTTATCGATATCACCATCAGCTTTTGCTGATGGTTTCAAACGTGCAAACGTATATTGATTCAATGAAAAAAAATTAAATATAGGCAGCCTTGATAAATATTGATTAAACAAGGTGGATAGAATAGGTATATATACTGGTAGCAGAACATTATTGTTTTGCTTATAGGGTTCGAGTCCTGCCAGGTAACAAAGGTTTTTCAAATCATAACTGCTCAACCAATTTTGCAATGGGGTTTTTCTCTTAACTCCAATAAACTCTGAAAAATGAATCGGTATCTCCCAGATTCTATTATAATAAGTGATAAATATTTTAGTATCTCTATGGCAAAAAAGTTTTAATCGTTCGAACACCGATTGTACATCTTCTAAATAACCAACCAGGTTGGACAAAATCACAACATCAAAGGTGCGATCTACCAGCATCGTTTCAGCTGTTTCGCAGGTAAAGTGAATATCCGGATACTTTTGTTGAGCGATGGCAATCAATTTGTCAGAGATATCTATACCCATCTTATAGGAGCCGGGGACAGTAGCTAATAAATCACCCGTAGCACAACCAATCTCAAGGACGGATTGATTGGCATTGATAAAATATCCGCAATACCTGGCGATGTGATGATGATAATAGGATCTTTTTTTACGATACTGCTCAAAAACAGGTGAAAAAGCATCAAAATAATCCTTTATATATTGTTGGTGTTTGGTCATACTGATTTATTATAAGCACTAAGTATTTTGATGGACTCCCGGGTTGTAGATTTACCGGATTTATTTTATAGAAGGTGGATAATTTATTTTGCAAAGGTGTGTAGGCCTGTCCTTGCCTCCGAATTGTTTATAACTCTTAAAAGTACCCGGATACCTGGCTTCGACCGTATTATAGATACCCGAAAAAGTGCCCAGGCATTGATCCAATATAAATGTATTGACCCCAGCATCCTTTAGTTTTTTAAGAAATTCATCCACATTATTTGCTTCCGCTGCCTGGTTGATTCCATAAAAATTACGACCTCCACTATAAATCTGCGCCAATTCGGCTTTGCGTGTGGCAGCAAAGGTGGTTTTAGGTTCACTTTTGCCAATATATTGTATAGCCTCGATATAGTTTTTCCACTCCGTAGTATAATTGTACAACCGATTGCCAAGGAGCCCTTCCTGAATACTTTTGATATTTACGCTGCGTGTATATCTATTCAGAGAAATGAGCGGCAATAAAATCATTAATACGTACACTACCGGACGCAGTGCCGGCCATTTATCTTTAAATAATTGCAATAAAGACCCAAATAAAAATAACAGGACAAATGGGAAAAACGGGATGATGAGCCGGTCCTGATTCCAGAATACATGCAGTATCACAAAAGTGATGACACACATACTCAGTCCATATAAACCTGAAAAAAATAAATATTTATTCCTTTTAAAAATATATATTAATAGTGTGGCCGACAATATATATATCATACCATATCCGTATACATTTTTAGTCTCATTGTCAAAAGGCAAAAATCCCAGCATTCTGAAAAAATGGCGTGAAAGATATTGGATAGAATTCTGGTGAAACCTGGTCACAAAACCCATAAGAGATTCATTGCCTTTGCTCGCGTCATAAGCATTTTTGGCCAGAAACATACTTGCCTGTCCATTTGAAAATGGAGCAATATCCCAAAAAACATATCTAATCACCATGATGGCGCAAATGCCTGCTATACTCCCAAGAATGAGTGCAACGGCAGCCTGATACTTTTTATGAAATATCAAAAAAAGAAATAGAGATCCAATTATAAATATTCCAACAGTGCGGGTGAGATATAGCGCTACGATCAAGCTTATGAGTATCAGGAGGGTTTTACTATGAATTTTGATTTTGAAATCACTTTGGCCTAAAAGATCAAAAAACTTAAAAAACCAAATCACACGACCTATTGAAATAAGCATAAATACAGTCTCAGAATAATTGATGCTTGCATAAGGCATGATGATCGGACTCAGCAACAGGATGACCAGGGTAGTCAGCAATACACCCGGAGACACATGATGGACAAAAAACTTCCAAAAATAATAAACGAAACCTATGATGCCCACCAGCGACAATAACTTGAGAAGGGTCAGATTCATACCTGCTATAAGGATTACGACTCCCAGCAATACACAATAAAGTGGACCCTGCTCCCCCGGCCAGGCCCCAAGACTAAAAAATTCCTTGCCTCTGATGATATACGATGCATCATCTGCTGCCGCAGTGAGACCAAATTGATATACGAATAAGGCAGTCAAAGCGGCAAGTACCATCAACCCAATGCCAATAGATCTTGATCGATTCAGGAGAAAATCATCGGTCAAATCCGGAAAAGATACGGGGCGCGTAGTCGTATTTTTCTTTTTACCCATATTTTAGCTAAAGTATATGATTGAGTGAGCACTAAATTAGTTTCTTATAATCAAATTGTACTTCAGGATACACCACAAAGCCCTAAACCCATCTCTCCATCCTATCTTTTTACCCTCCTCATAAGTCCTGCCATAGTAGGATATTCCTACCTCATATATTCTTACTCCTTTAATTTTCGAAACTTTGGCAGTAACTTCCGGCTCGAATCCAAATCGATTTTCTTTTAGGTCAATTTTTTTGAGAAGGTCTGATTTGAATAATTTATAACAAGTTTCCATGTCCGTCAGATTGATATTCGTAAAGAGATTGGAGACAAAAGTCAAAAACTTATTGCCCAGACTATGTACAAAAAACAACACCCGATGAGGATGGCTACCCATAAATCTGGATCCATATACCACATCTGCCCTCCCTGCAAGCATTGGTTGTAATAAGTTGTTGTACTCATGAGGGTCATATTCAAGATCAGCATCTTGTATAATGATATAGTCTCCAGTGGCATTTTTTATACCAGTCCGGATGGCACTACCTTTTCCTTGATTTATAGTATGCCTTAATAGCCGTATTTGTGATGTACCATGTTCCTGAGTATATCTATTTAATTCTTTAACAGTATGGTCAGTAGAACCATCATCAATGACGATAATTTCAAGATGCCCGGCACCCTCTAACTGCACAGATGCCAACTCAGATAGTATCCGATATATAGTTTGACCTTCGTTGAAAACAGGTATGAGCACTGTTAAAATATAGGAGGAGTTATTCGAAAAGGATGCTGACATCTCTAGTCTCAATGGAGGTGGGGCAGAAAATGGTAAGTTTGTATCAATATAAAGTCCTTTAAAGTAGGCTCAAACATATTAAATATTTTTTTAATTTTACATGATTTTTTAATCTATAGCTCATGGAACCCTCACGGTTATTGATATTTATAGTAGCATATAATGCTGAAAGGCATATTGAGAAGGTGCTCGACCGGATCCCAAAGGAGAAATTAAACAAGTACGATTATGAAATCCTGATCATCGATGACCAGTCAAAAGACTCCACTTTTGAACGGGCTCTTGCTTATCAAAAGGCTCATCCAGAAATCAATCTCACTGTCTTATATAATCCTCAAAATCAAGGGTATGGAGGCAATCAAAAACTGGGGTACCACTATGCCAAGATCCATCAATTTGATGTCGTTCTGTTATTGCACGGAGATGGTCAATATGCCCCTGAGGAGTTTGATCGATTGGTTCTGCCCATCGTCGAAGGAGACGCCGACGCCGTGTTTGGCTCCCGGATGTTGAATAAAAAGGACGCCCTTAAGGGCAAAATGCCTTACTACAAATTTGTAGGAAATATCATTTTGACTAAAATGCAAAATCGAATTTTGCATACCAATCTATCGGAATTTCACTCTGGTTATCGCGCTTACAGAGTGAATGCACTCAATAGATTACCCATCGAGCGCAACTCCAACGATTTTCACTTTGATACACAGATCATCATCCAGTTGGTAATGGGTAAGATGAAAATTCATGAAGTACCCATACCTACCCATTACGGTGATGAGATCTGTTATGTCAATGGCATGGAGTATGCTTACAATATTATTAAAGCTTCGATCCACAGTAGGTTGCAGCAAATGGGTATATTTTACAAACGCGAGTATGATCTGGATGACGCAGATTTTCCCTATCAACTTAAGTTGGGGTATATGTCTTCCCATACTATGGCCATTGCTGGCATTGAAGATGGATCGAAGGTCTTGGATATTGGAGCTGGAAAAGGCTTGATAGCTCGGGAATTGCTCAAAAAAGGATGTAAGGTCACAGGGCTAGACCAATTGGCTATCGTGCCCCTTGAAAATTTTACTGATTACATTCAATTGAATTTTGACAATCAACCTCTTGACCTTAATATGGACCAATACAATTACATTATTGCATTGGATATTATAGAACATCTCAGTTCACCAGAAGCATTTTTAGATCAAATCAGATTTAACACCCGGCTTTCTAAAACTAAAATCATTCTTACTACTCCTAATATTGGTTTCATCATTGTAAGGCTTCAATTACTTTTTGGTGGATTTAATTATGGAAAAAAAGGAATACTGGACTATACGCATAAGAGACTGTTTACTTTTAAGTCCTTAAAAAGACTATGTGAGCAATCGGGATACAAAGTTAAGGTTCAGAAAGGAGTACCGGCGCCTTTTCCTGTGGCCATCGGTAATAATTGGTTGTCCAGGTTTTTATTGGAAGCAAATCGGGCATTCATCGGAGTTAGAAAATCATTGTTTGCTTATCAGATTTATGCAGAATTAGAGCCGTTGCCAATGGTAGAACATCTGATGAAATACACCATGCATCAAAGTGAAGAAAAAAGAAAAAATATTGTAAATACCGCCAATACTATTGCATGAGTTCTAAGAAAAAAGGTAAACTACCCAAAAAAGACGATGTCCCAACGCTATCAAAGAAAATCAACTTTGTGTTTCTTCGACCTGAATCCTCTCAGCTGGAAGCCACCTATAAAAACCTCATGTCAAATAACTTGCTTGCCGATAGCTCGATTTATATTATTGACGAAAACGGATTAAATAAATTAAACGCTGAGATTGACGGTCATATTCTGCTCAAAACTATCGATCTTGAAAGCATTGAGGTTCAGGGCTCTTTTGTAATAATTGATCATACCGATAGCTGTGGTGAAGAAATTAAAAATTGGATCCAGCTTAAAAATCAGGTATTAAAAGAGCAAACACAAAGGATTATCTACCGCCCCAACTGGCTGGATTCATCGATTTCTAATCAGAGTATTTGTGTACCCAGCTCGCATATTAAAGATATACTGAAGTTGATCCAGGATGGAGTTTCTTTAGATGTAATCACCTCATCGATATTTGATCCAACCTTAAAAAGTCAGCTTATACCTGCCGCTTCGGCCATGCCAAATTCTTTAAGTTGGATTAATAGGGTTAAATCGAATTTATTGTTTTTTACAAAAGACACTTTACATCAAGTTAAAAATTGGTCCATTTCATCAAAGGTTCAATCCATAGAACATCCAATGTGGAGAGGACTACTAATAGGCCTTCTAAGCTTGTCCTTGATCTATTTGATTATTGGCGGCATACACGCTGGTATTGGTGGCGATGAATTTCGATACTTAAATCAGGCAGAAAAGGTTGGAAAGTTCTATTCTACCTTTGGTAAAGATACCACTGCCTATACCAAAGTTGGGGTAGATCCTCAACACTACAACGGTCAGATCTTTGACAATGTAATCTCACTGATAGGAAAGCCATTTGGACTAATGCAAAATTTCACTTACCGGCATGTATTGACAGGGATCATGACCTGGCTTTGTTTGTTAGCTTGCGCCTTCACTGTAGTCTGCTTAATGAATTATCAAACGGCTGTATTTGCTATGTTATTGATGATATTGACCCCGGTATTTATGGGCAATGGATTTAATAATCACCGTGATATACCCCTGGCTACGGGTATTGCTATATGTATGTATGCTGTCACTCAGTTGAGAAGGCGATATCCTGCATTGAGCAAGAAATATCTTTTTTTGTTGTTATTAGGGATGTTGATTTCTTTTGGTCAAAGGATCGCAGGTGGTTTCATGGCAGCTTTTTTAATGGGAGTTTATGTCGTCATTATTGTTCTGGAACATGGCGATCTTATGAAGTTGTTGAAATTTAATAAAGCTACCTGGACATGGTCTATTGGAAGCGCAGTGACTACCATTTTAGGGCTTGCCTTGTCGATATTGACCTGGCCTTACGGATTGATCAATCCTATAAAAAATGCTTATGAGGTATTTACCCAGTCTGGTAATTTATCGGTGTCATTATACCAAACTTTTGAAGGTAAATACAATCTGTCATCGCAGATGCCTAATTATTATGTGTTTAAATATATGGGCATAACCATCCCCATAATTGTATTGATCTCCTTTGTATTGTTCGTATACTACACCTTAACTAACAAAATTCGCAACCTCGGACTGGTTTCATTGTTTTTAATATTTGCATTTTTATTTCCAGTCATTTATTCTTACTTAAAATTGGGAAATTTTTATGGGAGCTGGAGGCATTTTCTGTTCACTTACCCTTTCCTTGTTATAGGTGCGGCTATAGGATGGAATACTTTAATGCAGTCGATTCCTGCTTTAAAATCTTGTTTCCTGTCCTTGGGGATACTGGCTTTGACGCTCTTACACCCACTTCAATACATCATTCGAAATCACCCGTTTGAATATTTATACTACAATGAAATTGAGGGTGGCCCCAGCGGCGCCTACAGTAAATACGAATTGGATTATTCGCTCAATAGCCTCAAACAAGGATCTGAATGGCTCAAAGATTATATCCGTAAGAATCACCCTAAAGGGACTAAGCTTGTAGTAGCATCCAATGGGGGTTCTGAATTGACCCAGTATTTTAATGGTTTCGATGACAGTGTCTCTACAATTTATACCCGATATTATGAGCGAGGCACTCAGCTTTGGGATTATGCGATATTCCCCAATATGTACATTCATCCATTTCAATTAAAAAATAATATTTTCCCCTCGGGTGACTCACTCCATACTATAAAAATCGATGGCAAACCTCTATGTTTTATTTACAAGAGGAGAAGTACGGAGGACTATCAAGCTGTTCAGGCCTTGAATAAAGGTGACGCCAATTTGGCTGTCCAAAAATTTCAGGCTTATTTGAAACACAATCCTAAAAGTGAATGGGCGTGGTTTCAACTCGCATATATTTTTGCTCAAAATAGTAATTGGGCTCAGGCACAGACCTATGTCACCGAATCTTTTAAATTTCATCCGGAGTTTTTACCTTCCAGGGCATTGCAAGGACTGATTTATATCAATACTAATCGACTCAAAGATGCACAGCCGATATTCGATAAATTGATTGAAGATAAGTATGACTTAGTCAACAGCTATAAATGGAGTGGTATGACTTATGAAAATGAAAAGAATTACAGGAAAGCATTACAACAATATGGTTTTGCCCTTGGCGCTGGCAACCAACAAAAAGATACTTATGCCAAAATAGCAAATTGTTTTAGACAGTTAGGCGATGTCAACCAGGCTCAAAAGTATGAGGCGATGTCGCAGTGAGAGGTCAAATAGTCAATAGTTTATTTCAAATGATCCTGTAAGAGACTCTCTATTCTATCCATGGCAGTATTCAATATATCCGTATCTGCCAGAAATACGATTCTAAAATGCGAAGCATCGGTATGATTGAATCCAGTCCCCGGTACGAGCAATACTTTTTGCTCTGCCAGCAGTTTATACACAAATTCGTTGTCGTCTTTAAAAGTATATCGGGTGAGATCCAGTTTGGGAAACAAATACAGTGCCCCTTTAGGCTTCATGCAGGACATACCCGGGATACTATTAATCCTTTCGTAACTCAGCATTCCCTGGCGGTAAATCCTACCTTTAGGTGCTACCAGGTCATTGATGCTTTGATAACCACCCAGAGCAGTCTGGATTGCAAACTGAGCAGGCACATTGGCACACAGTCTCATACTGGCCAGCAGTATCAGACCTTCTATATAAGAACTTGCTTTGTGCTTCGCACCACTGAGTATGACCCATCCGCTGCGAAATCCGGTGGCTCTATAGTTTTTGGACAAGCCACCAAAGGTCATATAAAAAACATCCTGGTTGAGCGTAGCGATCGGGGTATGTATATGTCCCTCAAACAATATTTTATCATAGATCTCATCTGAGAATATGATCAGGTTTTTTTCGGCAGCCAGGTCAGCGATTTGTTGGAGTATTTCTTTTGGATATACAGCTCCGGTAGGGTTATTTGGGCTGATGACTACGATGGCTTTGGTTTTGGAAGTAATCTTGGTGCGTATATCCTGTAGGTCCGGTACCCAATCACTTTCTTCATCGCAGATATAATGAACCGGTTTACCTCCGGCCAGCGATACGGCAGTGGTCCACAGCGGATAGTCGGGCGAAGGGATTAATATTTCATCATCATCATTGAGCAATGCCTGCAGCGTCATCACGATCAATTCACTGACTCCATTACCAATGAATATATCGTCTATACTTACATCCGGAATGCCGATTTGCTGCGTATAATGCATCACCGCTTTGCGCGCAGGAAAGATGCCCAGGTGATGAGAATAACCCTGCGCTTCCTGTATATTTAAGATCATATCCTGCACGATTTCATCGGGTACATGTAACCCAAATGGAGCAGGGTTGCCTATATTGAGATTGATGATATTGGCACCTGCGAGTTGCATCTCATGTGCCTTGTCAAAAATGGGTCCGCGTATAGCATAGCTCAGCGTAGTGAGTCGATTACTTTTTAAATAAAGTTTGGATGTCGTATCCACTGTATCAGATTTTATCATCAGGGGAGGCGAAATTAATGGAATTGCGTGAGTTTATCCACTTCAGGCATGAATACAAACTTTCCACTAAGAAGATAGATCATATATAAACCTATAAAAAGTTTATCTCGCCGCCTGGTAGATGGCTTTGAGCAGTGATTTTTTTCCTGTGGCATCTCCCAGCACCTGCCAAATCATGATGCCGGAAGCCTTTTGACTGGCAAGGCGAGTCTTCTGTTGGATAGTCGGGGTACCATTATAATAGAGGAGCTTGCCATCAGGCAGCAGCCATTCGTCTACCTGGTCTGCATCCGGATAGGTATTGACTATTTTATCAAAAGACATGCTGATTGCTTTGGATTCTAGTGAAGGCCCATATCCGTAGCCATAAAACGGAACCCCGAGGGTCATTTTGCCTTTTGGGATGTTTCGCTCCTCTCCAAAGTATCGGAGATCTTCTACCGCATGGGTAAAGGTAGCATGAGGCCCGGGTTTGTCCGGTCGCCACGGTCCGGTGCGATCATAGGACATGATATTCACAAAATCATATGCACTCAAAGCAAGATCAGTAAATTGGTTTTTATAATAGACTGCCACTGCTGCAGTGATCAGTTTTTGGTTTGCATGAAGCTTCGATGCCATTTCCACAATAAACTTTTCGTAGTTTTCATCTATATCACTTCCTTCAAGATCCACATCTATACCATCCAGGTCATATTTACGTAATTCACTCAGGATATTTTCTATAAAGCCAGCCCTTTGATCATCCTGCAGTAACCGATGGTATTGAGATTGTTTACTGCCACCGCCCAGTGAAAACAAAACTTTGATATTTCTCTTGTGTGCTTTTCGAATAAAGGGAGTTATAGCAGCCAGATCCTGGGTGAAATGACCCAAAGTGTCAGGATTGAAAAACCATAAATTGATATGAGTGAGATATTTAAAGGATTTGGTATCGGGGTCCGACATCGCCGCTTTTAAAGAATAATAACCAACGATCTTAAATGATGCAGGTTGCACCTGGGCTATTAATTGATAGTTGACAATGATCAGAAGAAAAGTGATCGTAATAAGCTTCATGGTGTATATTCAATAATTTAAATGCAATCTATTATATCTTCAACCGCACTCCATTTTTGTTTAATAATCCGGTAATGCCTACGCACAACAGTGCAAACAATAAAGATTTGATTAATCCAATGCTACCCTCTAACATAAACCCAGGCAAATGAACCCCAATAAGTCTAGTCGTAGCATAGGCGAAATAAGGAATCAGATAACACAGTAACGTATTGGTCCCGGCCGGTCGGACGATGGCAGTCCAGGCATCCCGGCCATATACATCTACCATCCAATAGATAACCATGAAAGCGATGATGGTAAAAGCACTGCAGAGAAACAACCATGCTGGTGTAGCACCTAATTTGGCCAATCCCCAATAGGGTCGGGTCAGCACGGATAATACGATCAAGACTGCAGAAAAAACCAGTAAGGTAATGGTCAGCTTTTTATCATCATCCTTGTTTCTAAAATATTGAAATATATAAGCGGTCAGAACACCTCCCATGGTCAGGCCTGTCAAGGTGCCTCCCCGGATAGCATCAGGGATAAAGGATAAAGATGCAGGCAGCATACCTGCATGTGAAACCATACTCAGGATAGCAAAAAAGATCCAGGCCCCGGCAATGATATAAAAATTGTCTTTTGCAAATACGGTCACTAATCCACTGGCCAAATAAGCCCACCCTATCAATCCAAGTATGCCCCACCAATGAGGTGCAAAATATTCTATATTGGGATCTTTACCTCCTCGATAATAGTAGGCCAAAATCAGCAAAGTGATCACACCTATCATTTTTGAAATATTTGCCAGAAATTTGTTGGCATTTTTGCCCTCTACATTCCAGATTAAGATAAAAGACAGACAACACATCGTATTGTATAGCAGGCGAGGCAAGCCGGATGCTGTGGCATTGATGCTTTCACCGTTGACTAAAAACACACCCATTATTAATAAAGCAAGGGTTCGCGTCAATACATGTTGCACCAACTGCCAGGTTGTATCCCCTTTTTGTTTCCTGGCTTGCAAAGCAAAGGGCATCGACATTCCTACAATAAATAAGAATGCAGGAAAAACGGTGTCTGCCAGTCCAATACCATCCACCCCATGCTCTACATGTCCCAGCCAGGCCGGAATGTTTTTTAAAGACCAGAGATCATTGACAAAGATCATGAGGATCATAGTGAGTGCCCTGAGGATATCAATGGAGTTGATCCGGGTAGCTATTGAGGAGACGCTGGTAGCCATTTTTATAGATTTTTTTAAGTATCCTCAATAAAAATAATTAAAAATTCAATGGATACATTGGCTATTTAAAAAAGAGCATAAGATCGGTTGTGGTGACAAATATTTAAATTGGAAGGGATAGTTATCAAATCAAGCTTAAGATTCCGGTTTATGATCACTCCCTGTTTTAAAAACATATTTGGGCACCATGCTTGAAACCCTAATCTAATTGAATCAAAATACAATATCCTCTTTCAACATTAACTTGTGTAAATTGAGAATGCAATCTTCCATAATAAGGATATCATGATCAAAGTCAACTATCGTCCATGGCCCTTCTAAGGCACTAATTACTATTTTTTTCTCCTTGGTCAATACCCAAACCACCTTTTCAGCTCCAAAATCGAGTAATTTTTTTGATTTAGAGATAATGTAATCTGTGTCAGTATGATAAGGGGTATCCGAAAGGTCAACTTTGGTGTCAACTTCAATAGCAATTATAGGGGCCACATCAAAATACTGGTCTTTAATAGGATGCCTCAGTTTTCGAAAAATTGCGATATCATTCGACAGATTAGTGCCTTTATTTATATGAAGACCAGATTCATTGGTGGCCAATATGTAATTTTTACGATCTATTTGACTGAAAAGATAACCATGTATCAGACTTACTAATACCGCTTGTAATGCACTGCTACCCATAATATCATCAGGAGTTTTATTTCCAAGTATTACTTCTTTATATCCTTTGTAAGGCAAAGCAAAGCCATCAATTTCCTCGAACACCAGGTAAGAAGCAATTTTTGTATTTTTCTTTCTTCGATTTTCTAATACAAGCATGTAAAATTATAGATGTACTACAAATTTAAGTAAAAAACTCGCACACTGCATTCCAAAACAAAGAGTCTAATCCACAATAGCTTTTTTAAAATACTCCTCTACTTCTTCTTTGCTCAGGGGTTTCATCGGGCTCGCCAATCTGAATCCCACATAAGGTGAGTCGGTGTTCCACCACTTGCTTTTAGGGATCTGTGGATCTCTCACCTGCCACCTGGGCTCTGACTTGAGTCGGTAGGAAGGCAATAATTGATCGGTATCATCATCTACATAGGATCCACCTTTGACTGTGCGGCTATGTTTTTTTGAAGGTATCATCCACGGATTGGAGGTTTGATCAGCTAACAATTTATAATAATCTGTCCTATAATCATCGGCTGTCCATTCGGCGACATTGCCCAGCATATCGTACAATCCCCAGGGGTTAGGCTTTTTTTCGCCTATTTTGTGGTACTTATCATCGGAATTTTCATAGTACCAGGCATAATCACCGATGGCAGTATCATCGTCACCAAAAAAGTATTTCGTGCTAGTGCCTGCGCGACAGGCATATTCCCACTCTGCTTCGGTAGGCAATCTATAAAATCGACCGGTTTTAGAGTACAGCCAGCGACAATATTTGAGTGCAGCTTGCTGCGTCATGCTGACCATTGGATATCCGCCCCGATCACCCATACCGAAGGTAAGATTGACATATTGAGGGGTTGGACGGGTGACGGCATCAGCTTTATACGTAATAGCCGGATTGGTGCTTTCATCTTTGTCCTGCTCACGCTCCTTAAAACAATTAAATTCATCAAAAGTCACTTCGTAGATGCCTATATAAAAAGAGTCGAGGCTGACCATGATTTTTGAAGGCCCCAGCGTAAGTGTTCCACCAGGGATAGGTTTCATCTTAAAAGAAAATGGAGTGCCGGGAATGGTTTGTGTTAATTCATCAGATTGTGCCTGCAGATTGAAGCCTGCCACCACCAAACAAATTGCCAATAAATACGATTTAGTCATGGATAGATATAAAATTAAATACGCAAAGATATTGGCTTAGTTTCATTTGTTACTTTTATTCCATGATATTGGACAAAATTTCATGGTAGCCTCTTGCTTTATGAAAGGCTAGTATCGTTTTGAATCAAATCTTAAGCTTGAAAAAGTATCCAAGGCTAAATAACAAGTTTTATCAGCGAACTGATGTGGTACTGATATGCGAGGAACTTATCGGAAAAGTGTTGGTTTCCCGGATAGATGGTGTCCTTACTTCAGGCATCATCGTGGAGACTGAAGCTTATCGTGGCCCGGACGATCGGGCTTGTCATGCGTATGACTATCGCCGTACGCCAAGGACGGAAATCATGTATGCTGCCGGTGGAGTGGCTTATATCTATTTATGTTATGGTATTCATCATCTTTTTAATGTGGTGACCGGTCCGATGGATGCTGCTCATGCAGTGCTGATCCGGGCTCTGGAGCCACTGGAAGGCATAGATACGATGTTAGAAAGGAGGCATATGAACCGATTGGATTATAAAGTAACCCGTGGACCGGGGGCATTATCCATGGCGATGGGATTCAACAGTAAGCAGTCAGGATCCAGCTTGATTGATAAAGATGCGTGCTTTTATATTGAAGACAGAAATATGCTCTTACCATACCTTAAGATAGTATCTGGCCCTCGTATAGGAGTAGAGCGTGCCGGTGAGGCGGCATCCTGGCCCTGGAGATATTATGTTCAAAACAATAAATTTGTAAGCGCCAAAAGATCATGATTTCAACAGGACCTACCAGGATAAAACTGATCATATTAATTTGTTGCATAGGTATTCTATTGTATTGTATGGTCATAAATAATGAACCTATGGGACTTCCTTCGGATGGATGTTACTTTAAGTCTTCCTTTGGTATAGCTTGTGCCGGCTGTGGAGGAAGCCATGCGATACAAGCATTTTTTCATGGTCATTTCGTTGATGCCCTAGAGTTTAATCTGCTTTCTACAGGCATGGTCATATTGGCGCTGGTGATTCCTTTTATCCTCATGATAGACCTGTTGTTTAAGACTAGATGGTATGACTTTATCTACACCCAAATAAGCAAAGCTTTAAAAATAAAAAAGTTCAGCCTGGTCCTGGCCGTCGGATTGATTATTTTTTGGATGTATAATAGCTGGAAGTATAGATGAAAATAAAGGATTCAAAATGGTCGTAAGTTTGTCTATCTATTGGATGAATAAAATATTATTTTTTTAATCCTCTACGACCAATCATCTTTGTGGTTTAATTAGGGTGAGCGCAGTAACATGTTAAATTTTAATACAAAAGAATCCAGGTGGAAAATATATCTATCAGCTGCGGGAGCACTCGTAATGATATTGTCCATGTTTTATGTCAACTACCTGGCCAATAAGCTAAAAGACATAGAACGGACCAGTGTAGAGTTGTTTGTAAAGGCACAGGTCGCAGTAGCCAAGGCAGGCAATGATTTTAATAAAGATGTCAATTTTGAACTCCAGGCTATTGAAGCTAACCAAACACCCATCATCGCCACCGACGAAAATGACAATGTGGCCCTGGGACGCAACTACGGGTCGATCAAGGATACAGACAAAGTATTTCTCAACAAACGATTGATTAAGTTGAAAAATCAGGGCATACAGCCTATCAAGTCTGAGCTCAACAATGTTTATTTTGAAAATTCCAGAGTATTGCGATGGCTCAAGTTCTTTCCACTCATCCAATTAATGTTATTGCTTGGATTCCTTACCCTGGGGGCTATCGGCTTTGGGGCCAGCCAACGAGAACAACAAAACAGGGTATGGGTAGGCATGGCAAAGGAAACAGCACATCAACTAGGCACTCCCATTGGCGCCATCGTAGCCTGGGTCGAAAACCTCAAACTATTATCCTATGATGATCCTGAAAAAATGGAACTCCTGGATGAACTCAGAAGTGATGTCACCCGACTGGAACTCATAGCCGAGCGGTTTTCCAAAATAGGCTCCAAGCCCAATCTTGAAAAAACCAATCTCAATCAACAACTAGACCAATGTCGATCTTATATGGAAAAGCGTGCTTCCAAAAAAGTGCGCTTCGACTTTCCGGATCCCAATGAAAATGTAGTTTTTGCCAATATTAATGCTCCTTTATTTGATTGGGTAATGGAAAACCTGATGCGAAATTCACTGGATGCCATGGATGGTACCGGCACCATCAAAGCAGAGATCTATCGGGACGAAGAATATATCAGCATTGATCTGTCCGATACAGGTAAGGGCATGTCCACCAGCCAGTTTAAACAGGTATTCGAGCCGGGTTATACTACCAAAAAAAGAGGCTGGGGTCTTGGCTTGTCCCTGGCCAAACGCATCATTGAAAATTATCATAAAGGTAAAATATATGTAAAAAAATCAGTGATTGGCACAGGGACTACCTTTAGTGTGAAATTGCCGGTATAAAATTTGAAAAAAGTTTTCTGTGCTTAGCTTAACTTCATCTTTATAATAAATGAAAAACTTATTTTAACTCTAATAATTATATTCTATGGTAAAACTTTTGATATCCCTCCACATCGCTGTCATTGGCCTTTTCTCCTATCTGTATTCTTTTGATAACGCACGAACAGTACCAATGCATGAAGTAACGCTATGTCATACACAACCTGAAATAGACGGCATGAAGCAGTTTGCTTTGGATCCTGCCTTTCAGGCTTTGCATCCCAGCCCGATGGCGATTGACTATCAAAGTTTGGGTCAAGCGGTCTCATTTAAAACTGCTGATGGGGTCGATGGTACAGGCTATCTGGTTAAAGCCAAAAAGAAAAGTGACCAATGGCTCTTCGTCTACCAGGAGTGGTGGGGTTTGAATGACTTTATCAAAAAACAATCAGATACCTATTATGCAGACTTGGGAGAAAATGTAAATGTGCTGGCCATTGATCTCTATGATGGTAAAATCGCAGTCACTCCCCAGGAAGCCGGCAAATTGGTATCTGAGGCTAATGAGACGAGACTGGAATCCATCATCAATGGGGCTGTAGGTTTCGCAGGGGCCAAAGCCAAAATAGCCAATGTCGGGTGGTGCTTCGGCGGCGGTTGGTCATTAAGATCAGGGTTGTTGGGTCGTCAGCACACCATAGGTACCGTGATGTATTATGGCATGCCTGTAAAAGATGTAGAAAAATTAAAAATGCTGAGCGGAGATGTCCTGGGTTTATTTGCCACAGAGACCCGCATATCAAAAGAAGTCATCGAAGAGTTTGCTTCAAATATGAAACTTGCTGATAAATCTCTTGAATACAAAATTTTTAACGGAGTCCATGGTTTTGCCAATCCTAGCAACCCAAAATATGATGAAGCTTTGGGCAAAGAAGCCTATGCCATGTCATTGCAATATTTGAAGAAGAAATTTAAATAATCATGATGATAAAGACAATCCGGGCGATTGCCTTGGCTATGGCGGCTATGGCCCTGAATGCACAGACCAGTCAGTCAATTGAGGTAATCAAACTCCAAAACGACCAGGGATCCCTCCTCGCATATACCCCAACTTCAGGTATCAAGATACTAACTGTACACGGATTAAAGTTTAAAGATCTCAACCGCAATGGTGTCCTGGATATTTATGAAGATTGGCGAAAGCCGGTAGAAAAAAGAGCAAAAGATCTGGCTTCCAAACTGTCTATACCACAAATAGCAGGCCTCATGTTGTATAGCGCCCATCAGGCTATACCTGCCAGGCCGGGTGGATTTATGTCAGGTACTTATAATGGAATGCCCTTTCCACAAAGTGGTGCCAACCCTGAAGCACTCACAGACCAACAAAGGCAATTTTTAGAAAATGATAATTTAAGGCATGTCTTGATTACTACGGTTGCCTCACCAGAGGTGGCAGCTAAGTGGAATAATAATGTACAAGCTTTCTGTGAAGGCATAGGGATGGGCATCCCAGCCAATAATAGCTCAGATCCTCGACATGCTCCTGTAGCCAGCGCTGAATATGACGCTGCATCTGGCGGTGAGATCTCTATGTGGCCCGGATCTCTTGGAATGGCTGCAACTTTTGACCCTGAAATGGTGAAAAGATTTGGACAGGTCGCAGCCATCGAATATCGTGCTTTGGGTATCACCACAGCGCTTTCGCCTCAGATCGATATAGCGACTGATCCCAGGTGGGCTCGAGTCAATGGCACTTTTGGGGAGAATCCTTTTTTGTCAGCCTCCATGGCACAAGCTTATTGCGACGGTTTTCAAACATCTGGTGCTGAGCGAGAAATCAAAAATGGCTGGGGGTATGGAAGTGTCAATGCTATGGTAAAACATTGGCCGGGAGGTGGCTCCGGCGAAGGGGGCCGTGATGCACACTACGCAATAGGTAAATATGCGGTCTACCCATCAGGAAATTTTAAATCCCATTTGATTCCTTTCGTCAAAGGTGCATTCAAATTGCAAGGTAAAACCCGAATGGCATCGGCGGTAATGCCTTATTATACTATCTCCTGGAACCAGGACCAACAAAACAAAGAGAATATAGGTAACAGTTACAATAAACATCTGATCACAGAACTTCTACGAAAGAAATACAAATTTGATGGAGTAGCGTGTACCGATTGGTCTGTGACTCATGATCACAATGTAATGGACTCTTTTATCGATGGCAAACCCTGGGGTATGGAGACGCTCTCTGAGGCACAGCGTCATTATAAATTATTAATGGCAGGAGTAGATCAATTTGGAGGGAATAACCAGGTACAACCTATCCTGGATGCTTATGAGATAGGTGTCAAAGAAGTCGGTGAAACGAATATGAGAGCTCGCATGGAAGTCTCAGCAGTTCGCTTACTGAAAAATATATTCAGAGTTGGATTATTTGAAAATCCTTACCTGGATTTCAATGACACAAAAAATACGGTCGGCAAGTCTTCCTTCATGAAAGAGGGATACAATGCACAATTGAAGTCAATCGTCATGCTGAAAAACAAGTCAAATGTCCTGCCTTTGACCCCAGGTAAAACAGTTTATGTTCCGAAAAAATTTACCCCCAAAAGCAGAAATTTCCTTGGTATGGAAACTCCTGAAAAACTAGACTATCCTGTCAATATGAATATTTTGAAAAAGTATTTTAAAGTCACAGATCAGCCTCAGGCAGCAGATTATGCGGTGGTATTTATAGAAAATCCAAAAACAGGAATCGGATATGACAAGACAGATGCCGAGCATGGAGGTAATGGGTATTTGCCAATCAGTTTACAATACAGTCCCTATACTGCTGCTACCGCCAGAGAGATCAGCATTGCAGGAGGAGATCCTTTAGAGACTTTCACCAATAGATCTTACAAAAACAAATCAGTGACGAGCAGTAATATCACAGACCTGGCTATGGTGATAGATACATATCATAAGATGAATGGCAAGCCGGTCATTGTCTGCGTAGCTATGGACAATCCAATGGTGTTCTCCGAATTTGAAAAGCAAGCTGATGCTATTTTAGTTGGGTTTAGAGTTCAGGATCAGGCATTATTGGATATTCTGATTGGAAAATCACAACCAAGTGGTTTATTGCCTGTGCAGATGCCTGCCGATATGCAAGTAGTGGAATCTCAAAGTGAAGACTCTCCCGGAGACTTAAAATGTCACATAGACTCTGAAGGGCATGTTTATGATTTTGGATTTGGTCTCGATTGGAAAGGGATCATCAACGATGCCAGGACAATCAAATACGCTAAGCACTGAACCCCAGGGAGTAGAATAATTACATGAAGATTTAATCAGAGCTTAATCACCACCTCTTTGATCCGTTGTCTTTTCCAGGTATAGGTGATGTGCAACAATCCGTCCTTATCCTCAATCATGTAGGGATATGAAAATTCCATCCCTGCATCATCTTCCAAAGTATAGATCATCTTAAAATCGGTCCCATTGTCACTAATCGCTACATTTAATGGTGATCTTCCTTCTGTAGTATGGTTATAGACCAGTGCTATTCTGCCATCCCGGAGGGTCATAGCATCAATGCCGGAATTTGGATTAGGAAGATTTAAGATTTTGCCGGGTGACCAGGTTAGGCCCTGGTCATAAGAATCTGAGATCACAATATGACCGATCTGGCTGGTTGATCTGGCGTATAATCTCAGATGTTTTTTACCCAGGGTGACGATAGATGGTTGTATGATACCATAAGTGTGCTCCCAATCATTGGCTCCGCTGTCATGTCCTTCTGACTCACGTGCTTTTGGTCTGGGTACAGTGATCGGACCTATCTTTTTGAAGGTCACACCATGATCTTTGCTGCGTTCTATCCAAACCGCCCAGTTTCTATAACTTTCCACCGAAGTGCCACTGACTACTATTCCATTTTTAAGGACCAGGGGCTTGGTTCTGATCGGACCGTACCAACCAGCCGGCAGATATTCGGTCTCTGACCAGGTAGTTCCATCGTCAAGGCTAGATCTCCGGGCAGCCGACCATATCGAAGGATGCGTGCCGTATTTGTAATAAAACCACAACTTACCATCATTTGTATAAAACAGCACTGGATTATAACAAGGTGTATTGTTTTCCTTTGCCAACACCTGAGGAGCAGACCATTCCGAACCGTGTTTTATTGACCACCAAATGGCTACATCAGGATCGCCTTCCCGGGTGCCACCAAACCATGCAGCCATAAAATCACCATCGGAGGATTCGACCAGGGTCGATGCATGGCAGGATAAAAATGGAGCCTCGGTAAAAATGTACTGAGAGCTGATGATCTGCGACTTGAGTGCTACGATTAAAAAACAACAAACTATCAAACAACCCAATCTTATTCCCGGCCTATGACTTAATTTCATGCTTTGAATATACAGTGAAAATATTATTTTCGATGGTAGGAGGCCTCCTGGACAATGGCCTCCTTAGTCTTCCGTCATATAAATAGTAATTTTACTTAATATAGAATCACATATGAAAAATTTTATTTTAATATTTTTAGTCCTTATACCCTTATTGAATCATGCTCAATCCCTGGTAGAAGATTATCCGATTACGCCGGTTGATTTTACCAAAGTCCATATTACAGGTGGCTTTTGGAAAAGCAGACTGGATACCGTATCGCACCGGACTATTCCTTATGCATTCGCCAAATGTGAAGAGACTGGCCGCATTAATAATTTTATATATGCAGGTAAGATTAAAGATGGAAAGTTCCAGGGACGCTTTGGGTTTGATGATTCAGATGTATATAAAATAATGGAAGGCGCAGCTTACGCATTGATGAACGAACCCAATCCGGCATTGCGTGCCTACCTTGATAAAGTGATCTCTTATATAGCTGCCGCCCAGGAATCAGATGGCTACCTGTATACGGCATGGACCTTGAAGGCCAATGATTATAATAAATTTTCCTGCTGCACTTATGATCCCAAGGGTCAGTTTTTGGGTACCCATAGCAGCCACGAATTATACAATGTAGGGCATATGTACGAGGCAGCAGTGGCACATTACAGGGCGACCGGCCAGGATAATTTTTTGAAGATCGCCATAAAGAATGCAGACCTTATCTATCAAAAGTGTGTAATAGAAAAAATGGGGTTTTACCCCGGACACCAGGAAATCGAATTAGGATTGATCAAACTGTACAGAGTCACCAATGACAAAAAATACCTTGACCTGGCTAAGCTCTTTTTGGAGCGCCGCGGACATCAACCTAATCTCGATGAAAAGGGTCTTCAAAATGCTTCTTACTCTCAGAATCATATACCCGTGACCGAGCAGTCAGAAGCAGTAGGTCATTCTGTAAGAGCAGGATACATGTATGCTGCTATGACAGATATTGCGGCGATCACCGGTGACCAGGCCTATCTGAAAGCAGTCGACAAAATATGGAACGATATCATCAGTAAAAAAATGTATATCACCGGAGGCCTGGGGGCTGCCCATGGTATAGAAGGATTTGACAGAGCATACGAACTGCCTAACGATGCTTATGCAGAGACCTGTGCAGCTATCGCATATGTCTATTGGAATCATCGCATGTTTTTATTACATGGTGATTCAAAATATATTGATGTGATGGAGCGTACACTGTACAATGGATTGATGTCAGGCATCGCACTCGAAGGAGAAAAGTTTTTTTATCCTAACCCACTCGTATTCGATGGCAGTGAAAAATTTAACCAGGGAGCGGTATGTCGCAGCCC
This sequence comes from Saprospiraceae bacterium, assembly GCA_016709995.1. Lineage (NCBI taxonomy): Bacteria > Pseudomonadati > Bacteroidota > Saprospiria > Saprospirales > Saprospiraceae > Saprospiraceae bacterium. Next base: position 2,942,741 of record JADJLQ010000001.1, on the reverse strand, counting down.
ATGGTTTGACTGTTCTTGTTGTCCCTCCAATTTGTCCCGGTTTGTCCCTTCGGTTTCCGGGTATGCCTATGCAGTGAAAGACAATAATATCTATGTCAATCTATTCATGGCTTCCAAGGCTTCGTTGAATGTAAATAGCCACGCTGTCGAAATCCAACAAAAGACCGATTATCCCTGGAGCGGAGCGGTAGAGCTTTTGATAGATGGCACGATCGATGCCACGACGAATATATACATCAGGATACCCGGCTGGGCTCAAAATGAAGTGGTGCCAAGTGACCTGTATCGATTTAATGCAACTTCAAAGACCAAAACAAATATTGCCATCAATGGTAAAAAAATCAACTTTTCTGTCGAACATGGATATGCGGTCCTTCACAGCAACTGGAAGAAAGGTGATAAAATTAGTGTACAGTTTCCTATGGAAAGTAAGTCAGTCTCCAGTCATCCTAATATCAAAGCCAACACTGGTGCGATTGCTATAGAAAGAGGCCCCATATTATACTGTGCGGAAGAAATGGACAATGGCCATCATGGTTTGGCATTGAATAATAATACCAACTGGAAAGCGGAGTATAAGCCTGATCTTTTAAATGGAGTGACTATCTTAAAGGGAAAAGCATTTGATGATAAAGGCAGTAACACTACGGCAACACTTATCCCCTATGTGGTGTGGGGACATCGCGAAACCAGCCCGATGGCTGTATGGATAAAGAAAAAATAGATAAGTCTATTAACGCTTGTGAATCGATTTCCTTTTAATTGGAATTATCTAAAAACTCCAGGACCATTTCTTTTAATCTAACCGGTTGATCTGCATGGACCCAATGTCCTGCACCATCAATCTGTTTGACCTCAGCATGCGTAAACAATTCTTTGATCAGAACTGCATCATCTGGAAGGATATAATTGGAATTTTCTCCTTTTATAAATAAGGCAGGTTTAGAAAATGGGTGATCGCTTGAAAGCGGAATATTGATATTGTCATAATGTCGATATAGTGCCTGGAGGTTAAATCTCCATTTGAATGTCCCGGCATCATCTCGCATAAGATTTTTTAGCAAAAACTGCCTGATGCCGGCATCTGTGATCTGCTTACTCAACCAATGGTCGGCTTGCGTCCTGGTGGTCACCTCCTCCAGATTCAAACCTAACATCGCATTGAAATAAAGTTCATGGTGTGGAGGGTAGGATTTTGGAGCTATATCTATGACTATCAGTGAACGCAGATAAGAAGGATGATTTAAAGCGAAATAACCGGCTACTTTCCCACCCAGCGAATGCCCCATCAGGTTTATTTTCGATAGATTCAAAGTATCAAAAGTCTCTTGTAGATCTCCTGCCATACATTCAAAATCAAACTCCGGATCATGAGGAGAAAGACCGTGATTGCGCAGATCTATCGTAATCACCTGATACCGATCAGCTATTGATTTTGCGAAAGTCTGCCAATTATCCGAAGAGCCAAATAGCCCATGCAGGATGACCAGGGTAGCTCGGCCTTCACCATAAATCTTAGAATAAAGGTTCATATCTTTTCCTTACCAGACCAGGGCTCCGGTGTGAGCTCTCTATAACAAAGCTTCGATGATTTTGTCTTCTGACACACCTTCAGCTTCCGCCTTATAATTTCGCACGATACGATGTCTGAGTACCAGCTTGGCGACGGCCTGAACATCTTCGATATCCGGAGAGTATTTGCCATTAATAGCACCATGTGCTTTGGCCCCTAGTACCAAAAACTGAGAAGCTCTGGGGCCTGCACCCCATGATATATATTGTTTGACCTGAGCAATGGCACGATCAGTATTTGGCCTGGTTTTGCTTGCCAGATTGACTGCATACTCGAGGACATTATCTGCAATAGGTATTTTCCTGATGACATCCTGGTAAAAACTGATATCATCACCATTCATCACCAATCTAAGCTCTGGTTTGTGAGTAGAGGTAGTGTTTCTGACCACCTGGAGCTCATCTTTAAAGCTAGGATAATCCAGTAATATATTAAACATAAATCGGTCCAGCTGGGCTTCGGGCAGTGGATACGTACCTTCTTGCTCAATGGGGTTTTGGGTAGCCAATACAAAAAATGGCTTTGGCAACAAATGTCGCTGTCCACTTACTGTCACAGATCGTTCCTGCATGGCTTCAAGCAGGGCTGCCTGCGTTTTAGGCGGAGTTCGGTTGATTTCGTCTGCTAGGACTATATTGGCAAATACAGGCCCGCGGTTGAATCTAAACCTTCTTTCTTCGTCCAGAATCTCAGATCCCGTGATATCACTAGGCATCAGGTCAGGGGTAAACTGGATCCTGTTAAACTCCAGATCGAGCACTTGTGCTATCGTCGATACCAGCAAAGTTTTGGCCAAACCAGGCACCCCTACCAACAAACTATGCCCGTTAGAAAAAAGAGATATGATCACCGCCTTGACGACTTCATCCTGCCCAATGATCACCTTGCCTACTTCATGGCTCAATGCTTTAAATCCCTGGCCCAGAGCATCTACTGCCTGTACATCTGTCATGTTTTCTCGCTGCATATTGATTAATTGGTTACAAAAATAACATAATTAACCTTGGCGCTTACGATTGATAGGATTTGAAATATTAAAGAAATGTTATTACCCGGGCCATCTGATTATGAGCGGAGTATCTTTTTAATCCTTGTTCGGAGGCAAATGGCATATACCCCTGTCTAAAAAATCCTAATATTACATCAGTCTAACGAAATAGCACAATTAGAAATTAAAATGTTTGAAAATAGCGATCATACTCATTTGTAATTCTACATTTGTCTTTTTATCAATTTTAATTGTTTTAATGGATTCTTTATATTTAAAAATCAATCAGGCCTGGGATGATCCATCAATGATAGCCTCACTTGAGATCATCGATGCGATACATGAATCGATGACATTGCTCGATCAAGGTAAAATCAGGGTCGCAGAACCTACCGACCAGGGATGGATAGTCAATGAATGGATAAAAAAAGCCATTTTATTGTACTTCAGGATCAGCAAAATGGAAACCATCGAATCAGGTGCATTTGAATATCATGACAAAATTCCTTTGAAGAAAAATTTTGCAGCCCAACAGGTTAGGGTGGTACCTCAGGCTATAGCTCGTTACGGCTCCTATCTCGAGCCAGGTGTCATATTGATGCCCAGCTATGTCAATATCGGCGCTTACGTTGGCAGTGGTACCATGGTCGATACCTGGGCCACCGTGGGCAGTTGTGCGCAGATTGGCAAAAATGTACATCTCAGTGGTGGGGTTGGGATCGGTGGTGTGTTGGAGCCTCCCCAGGCAGCTCCGGTTATTATAGAAGACCATGCTTTCATAGGATCCCGATGCATCGTCGTCGAAGGAGTGAAAGTAGGTGCCGAAGCAGTATTAGGCGCTAATGTCGTACTCACACAGTCTACTCATATCATCGATGTTTCAGGACCTAAGGCCATCACCTACCGTGGTGAAGTACCCCCTCGCTCAGTCGTCATACCCGGCTCTTATAACAAAGAGTTTCCATCTGGGACTTATCAGGTACCCTGTGCCCTGATTATCGGGACCCGCAAGGAGAGTACTGACAAAAAGGTGTCCCTCAATGATACCTTGAGAGATTATAATGTAGCGGTGTAAAGTAGAGGACTTATTGAATCTATCTCTATATGGTTAGTTATTAGATCGATGTACAAACGGACTTACCAAATGGTTATCACTATTACGATTATAGTTTTGGAAGAAGCTGTTTAACAAGCACTAACATATATTATTTATGTGCATCAATTTTTTTATAATAGTTCCACTATCTTTTGAAGCCAAAAGGCATCCACCTCGTCAAACATTTCCAGGGATTCACTGTCCGCATCCAATACTGCCATTACCTCACCTTCTTTGATTAATGGTACGACGATCTCCGACCGGGACAAGCTGCTACAAGCGATATGCCCGGGAAATAACTCCACATCTGGCACGATGATCGTTTCTGTGGTGGCCCAGGCAGTTCCACAGACTCCTTTATTGTATTGGATTCGCGTGCACGCGATAGGCCCCTGGAAGGGTCCGAGCACCAATTGGCCTTCCTTAACCAGGTAAAACCCAACCCATAACCAGCCAAACTGTTCTTTTAATGCAGCAGAGATATTGGCCATATTGGCGATGAGATCCGCTTCCCCTTGCAGGAGGGCGACGATCTGAGGATAAATAGAGTTATATTGTGATGTCTTGTCTCCCTGGATTATTTGTATAGATTCCGCCATTTAACTTGGTCGTTAATTATTTAGATTGAAGATACTGATTCTATTAAATTATTCATCGTTCCCCAAGCTTCTGGAGCGATAGGACTTATTGTGCAATCGTATAAGGTTTTCATCGCGGTGCCCAGGTTTTGTCTCCGACATATATTATTGACCAGGCTGATGGGTATCATGATTTTACCTGCTGTATCCACCTAACTTTGATAATCACAAAAATTAATTATTATGAAAAGTGATTATCGTTCCATCGCGACCTTGCATGATTTATTTGATTTCGACATTCGTCGTTTCATTTATGCTGAGATCGTATTAAAGAAGCACTTGTCTTCATGGATTGAAAAAGCCAATTCATTGACATTAAAAACCTCCCTTCAAGTTTATCTTGATTATTTAAAACAAAATGTACAACAATTTGAAACGCTGCTAAAATCGGAGGAGATACTTTCTCTTTCTTTGTCGAATAAAATCATGCAGGCTTTTATCGAAGAGACTGAAGAAAAAATGGATCAGTGTGCAGATCCTGAAGTCAACGACGCATGCTTATTGGCCAGTGTTCAATCCATCAATCACTATAAAATGAGTGCTTATGGTACGGCCGCAGCATTTGCCAGGGCATTGGGCCTTGAAAAACCCGGTACTGTATTTCATCATGCCGAAGCAAATGAAAAGCAAATAGATGAGCATTTATCCCATCTTGCAAAAAGTGAAATCAATATCAGAGCTCAGGCTCCTATATTATTATCCTGATGTTAGCTAAGGCAATAAAGTGACTTTGAAGTAAAGTAAAAATTATGCAAAAAAAATGTTAGGATTGTTGACTCCACACCAGATCGAAGATGTATTGCAAAAGGAATTGATCGGACGCATCGGTTGTCATGCCGATTTGATTACTTATGTGGTGCCTGTGACCTATGTCTATGATGAAGATTGTATCTATGCTCATTCTGCAGAAGGCACGAAGTTAGAAATGATGCGTAAGAATCCATCGGTTTGTTTTGAAGTAGATCATATGCACAGCATGGTGGACTGGCAAAGTGTAATCGCCTGGGGCGAATATGAAGAAATAATAAATGAGACCGAGCGGAGCACAGCCATGTACAAGCTGATTAATAAGTTTAAACCCTTACTCACAAGCAAAACAGCATTGCCAGTGCATGCGAATCTGGCTCAAAACAATACGCCTGCAGTAATATTTAAAATAAAATTGAATAAGAAGACCGGAAGGTTTGAGAGTCCTGAGTAAAAACTTGATGCATCGATAGGAATTTGCCTCAAAAAAAAGTCAGCAAATTTGGGTATTTGCTGACTTTTTATATGTTCAATATTGTATTATTATTTTGGTCGGCCCGAATAACTTACAAAAGCGATTTTTTTGCTGTCTGGTGACCATGAAGGAGTATTGATCGTGCCCTGGCCACCATATAAATAAGCAATAGCTCTTGGAGCACCTCCACTGACCGGCATAAGTTTTAAAGTAACTGACTTATTGCCCGGATGTTGGGTAGGATCGATATCATCTGTAAAGGAGATATAAGCTATCCATTTATTATCAGGTGATATATGTGGAAACCAATTGTTGTATTGATCGAAAGTTAATTGCTCAATACCGGAACCATCAGGCTTCATTCTATAGAGTTGCATGGTGCCCGTTTGGTTGCCATTATAATACACCCACTGGCCGTCAGGTGAGCCTTCGGGACCATCAACATGGCCAAATTTGAAATTAGTGAGTTGTGTCTCTATGCCGTTGTCGATATTGGCTTTGTACACATGGTACGGGGAGTTGCGAGCAGTATCTCGCCGACCAACATAATATACTTCTTTGTTATTTGCAGCCCAACCATGAAGATACGATGGGGTTTTCTCCGTCACTAATTTTGGAGTTCCACCTGCCAGGGGTAATACATAGATAGTAGATCCACCGCCAAACATACCCTGCCGGGAAGAGCTTACTCCTAACATTTTGCCGTCAAATGAGATGACATGATCATTGTTATTGCGTTGTACAAAATCAGTATTAAGTTTTGTAGGCATTGCATTGCCATTGATGGGAACAGTGTAGATTCCCCCCTTGCTATTATACAGTAGTTTGTTTCCATCAGGCATCCAGTTAGGGGCTTCAAATCGAACCTGGCTTTCATAAACCACCTGGCGCTTGCCTGAAAATACATCCATGACCTCCAATCTACTGCCGATCGAATCAGCTCCATTAAAATTAAAATTGATAGGCATGACTCGATCTACCCGGACATTCCAAATACGGACTTCTTCTATTACATCAGGATTGTGTGAGCCTACGAAAAGTCCTATGTATGGATTATCCCCGATATTATCCATGGTGACAGAACCAGAGGATTGTAGTGGTTCGCCGGCATTTGCTACGCGCATGGTATATACTTTTCCTCTGCGCTCTAGTTGAATGGTGCGTACTTTCTTTTTAGGGAAAAATAGTTCATCTTGTGGGTCACGCATAAATGCACCACGCATGACGCGCCATTGCGTGACAGTGAGTCCATCGCCATGCATGGTCGCAGTCAGGTGGGCTGCATCCTCCTGGAGCGTCTGTCTGACCATCCAGCCAAATTTGCGATGACCCTCCACGCCTGCCTTTGGGAATTCAAAATCAGCAGTTACTATAAAATCACCTTGTATCCGGGTGGCCAGATAATGAAATTCATCCCGGTTAAACCAGATATTGTAACCGGCACCTTTTAGTGTATATTCTTGTTTGGCAGCATCATAAGAAGAGCTTCCTTTCAATTTAGGATTGCCTACATCCACTGCAGTGTCAAATACTCCGATCATAGATTGTCCTGTGGTAACTTCCATCATAGAAAACAAGAAAGCTAAACAAATAAAAACTTTTCTATTCATAATAAAAACAATTAATTGATTTGATTTGTAATTTAAAAAAATCAGGCTATCCTGTTTTTTGGGTTTTACGCCATCGATTCAGAATAGCCCTAATGATATAAAAAATGTATGATATCCTAGTTGTCACCCGGCAATTGTTTCAATATGATTTCTTCATTGACATTCTTAATATCTGTCCGGGTTGTACTGAAGTAGTTGGGGCCGTATGTTTAGATGATGTCGCATTGATATATACCCAGATTGCAGGATTGGTAGTCTGTATTCAAACCCTGATGATATACTTTTCTAGTGCCTGATTCTGGACATTGCATAGATGCCCAATATGCGGAGGTGACTAAGCGAATCATCTGAAAGTTACATATTACGATAGATTGGTGTTTCATACAGGTTATGTTTTCAACTGTTTAAAAATTCAGGTCATTAGATTGAGTAAAACAATCCAATCATTCAGGGAATTTTAGGATATGAGCGTAAAAATATTATATTAAATGTTAATGCGCAATCGATTGCGTTTATTTTTTGAAAAAATTTTTCCGAAAGAAGTTAAACACCTAATTGGCGGCGAGCCGGCCACAAACATACATTTCCATACAAAATCCTGTAAATATATCGTTCCAATAAGTTTTATTACGAAGGAACAGGATGATATTAAAGATTGAAAAATTTTAACTGAAAGTCTATTTTAGCTGCATTAAATGTAGATGGCTGTGCTATTAAATTTAAATTTGTATTTCCAAACCGAAAAACAACCTTGAGAAAAAAGACCCACGTTACTATTTATGATCTGGCCACTGAGATGGGCGTATCCCCTTCGACGATATCCCGGGCACTGAAAGGCCATAAAAGTATCAGTGCTGATAAAATCAAAGCTATTACAAAACTGGCTAAAAAGCGCAACTATGTGCCCAATGATCTTGCTGCCAGTCTTCGCCAGGCCACGAGCAATAATATAGGGGTCATCACTACCTGGATCAATCGCAATTTTCATGCACAGATCATCAGTGGAGTCGAAGAAGAGGCTTCTAATAAAGGCATGAATGTCATCATCCTGCAGTCACATGACCGATATCTGGATGAAGTGCACAATGCTCAGGCCTTACTCAACAGCAGGGTCAGTGGTTTGATTGTGTCCCTGGCTATGGAGACCCTGGATTACAATCATTTTAAACCTTTTTTTAAAAATCATATACCTGTGGTTTTCGCAGATAGAGTCCCACCTGACGCTATCAAAAGCCACCGGGTACTGATAGATAATTTTAAAGCAGCCTATATGGCGACTCAACATTTGATTGATCAGGGTTGTAAAAGAATCGCGCATTTGTCAGGTCAAAGGCATCGCGAAAACTATAGAGAACGGATAGAAGGTTATAGTAAAGCACTTAAGGATCATGGGATAAAAGTAGATAAGCGGTATATCTATGAATGTGAAACCAAGAGCAACGAAGAAGGTGTGATGGCTGCCCGTCAATTATTGTCCTTGTCAGAACCTCCGGATGCCATCTGGTGTACAAACGATAATATGGCCGTCGCAATAGTACAATATTGCAAAAAAGTAGGTATCAAGGTGCCGGAGCAATTAGCCGTGCTTGGATTTAACAATGATCCCATCACCACTATTATTGAACCCAATCTATCTACGTTGATCAATCCGGGATTTGAAATCGGCAAGCATGCCGCCCGGCTCATCATAGATCATCATCGGCTAAAATGGACGGAGAAGGACTACGCCACCATAAAATTAGAGACTGAGCTCGTTGTCCGTGAATCGTCCATGAAAAAATCAGCTCACCATCACTAATGCAGGTCTTTTAAATAAGCCAGGCTTTGAGGCACTTGATCCATAGATCTGGATGATTCGTCTTCGATAAAGAAATACTTCACACCTGCTTTTTTGCCTGCGCGGTATATTTCTTTGATACCCAGATCACCCGTGCCCAGTACGACATTGGTCTCTACATCAGCTCTGCCCAACATATTGCCGGGAGTCCCGGGCAATCTATCCTTGAGGTGTACCAAAGGATACCTGCCCGGATATTTGCTAAACAATGCCACCGGATCCTGCCCCGGATGTTTCATCCAGAATATATCCATTTCAAAATTGGCATATCGGGGGTCCATGTTTTTCATCATATAATCATAGATGGTGCCTCCTTCATACGGCGCAAATTCATATCCATGGGCATGATAGACTAATTTTATGCCTTTTGCTGCCAATACTTTGCCGGCATCGTTAAATACCCTGACCGCAGCTTTGGCAAGCTCGATGGTCAGAGGAGCTTCTGGGTGGGGTATCCAGGCGCACATGACATAAGTCGCGCCGTAAGCATTGGCTTTTTCTATAAATTGTGCCGGGTCTTTCTCCAGCTCATTGTAATCAGCTTGTATGCTGACCACTTTAAATTTGCTTTTGTCGAGGAGCAGCTTGATGTCTTTGATTGGCATGCCATAGCTGTCTCCTCCTTCTATATATTTAAATCCCATTTTTTCGATAGCAGCCAAAGTACCAGGGACATCAGTCTTGAATTGGTTACGGAAGCTATATAATTGTACGCCGATATTGTCCTGGGCTTGGGTTAAAAAGTAGGAGGATATCATCACCACCAGGCTAAAGAGTATCTTTTTCATGATTTTTATTTTATTTGATGGACAATAATAACCATTTTGTAAAACATTTCTTGAATTGTAAATTTCTTATGTAGGCAGGAGACAGCAAATTTCCGTAATGATGTCCCATCTGTAAAGGGCTGGATCAATCCAATTCAGAAACTACCAGGATATCCACATCAGGCCAGGTCATAGGTATTCCGTCCGGGCCCTGATGAAGATCGCCTACCTGATCATGAAGTGCGTTCAGCGCATTCATGGCATCAAAGTCAGCCAGTTCAAGATGGCACCTGAGTTCTATTGTATTATCTATGATGGAATAATTAGCATCATATATTTTTTTCACTCCATTAAAAATTAATTCTAAACTTAGTAGCCCGCCTTCTGTATTTGTACTTTTGATAGAAAGTACCTTTGCGGATATTTTTTTAGAGCTCAGTTTATTAAAAAAATAGGTTTGTATATTTTGATTTCGCAACGAGGTAGCTTCGCCCTTGATCAAATTGGGTTCGGATTCAAATTGAAAATCAGTTAAAATATTTTTTATATCTTTTTGATCTTCCACACTTTTTATACTTGGTTTGAAGATGATATCAGGCAGATCTCCACTGACTCCCAATTTGGAAGTGTATTTATAAGCAGTCCAGCTCACTGTGGTTTTCATTGGATTAAAATTGTATGGCCCGGTGCTCACTGCTTCTATACTTTCATGCACACATGCATTCAGAATAAGGCATAAGCCTATGACATAAAATGAATTTTGAATTTTGTTCATGGATAGTTATATTTTATTTTGTTAATTAAATATTTAGCGATGGCAAAGCCCTACCATGTTTGGAATGCTCATTTTTAACATACAAAAGTGGATGTATACTCCTGGTTACAATTTTACTATGCGATACCAGAATTTACTTTATGCTTCCAGAGCAAATAGTTTTTTACAGAGTAATAATAAAAAAATGGAGCAGGTACCTTGCTCTAAATAATAATCGCATAAAGGAAATAAGTGGATAGTTTGAATAATACTATAATGTAAATACCAATGTTATTTTTTTTAAAAGAACTTATTAGTATAATCGAAACATATCCAATTAACGCCAGTGATATTGGCTTATTATGTAATGAAATATTGTTAACACCTCATTGTCCAGAACCTGCAGTTTATTTATAAAAAGGCGGGGATAGAACAATTGAGTAAGAATTATTTTTTAAGTTAAAAGGGCTGGAATTATTATTTATTTTTTGGCTATTTGATTAGCCAGGATAGCTGGTCATTGAACCACTAAAGGTGAATTGTGCAAGGCATGGACTTTAACACAAGTCGAAGTTAAAATGGAATGTAATAACTGGAGATAAATTAATAGAATAAGATCTAAAGCCTTATTACCTGCTTACAAAGTTCAAATACCATTGAGTTCTCTTACAAAGGTACAAGGTTTTTTATCCAATCAATTTTAATGATATCACCAAATCTATTTCTTCTTTTTCTTAGGTTTTGGCATTGGCAATTCTTTCACAGTGACCCTGACCAGCTCGCTCAACCAGGTTCTGTCTTCTAATGCATCTTCAATCAAAAAGCTAGGTTTGGCCCCAGGGTAGGCTGGTGCCTCTATTACTTTGCCTATAAAGGCCCTGCCTGCCACAGTCGGCTTGATGAATAATTTATTATCGCAGATCAGTCCGAATATTTTTTCATCGGAATAGATAGCATATTCTCCAAACATTTTCACAGCAGTGATGACACCGGCTTTTTCTATTTGATCTGTTACAAAGTCTACGAATTTTTGGTCAGAAGCCATAATTTTTTTATTTAAAGAAATGTATAAGGAATTTTTTTCGATAATAAAGTTAATCTGATATCAGTAATGAAAGAACTGCAACGACCCAATAAGAAGCAATTATTGCAGATCTACCAATTCAAAATTACCGCATGTTTCTTATCAATATTTCAAAGTCGCGCACCTACTTTTAATCCATACCATTTTTACCCGTATTGATTATAAATCCTTTTCACATGGTGCCTCCTTACTCAGCCAAAATGCCTAATCGTTAGGTTTGTTTTTTTTAAGAGTATAGATATAATATGTGACCAATTGAATCTTAAGTTAGTTGACACCGGGCTACCAACTACCCTTCACTCAACGACAACCATTCATCCTCTTTCAACTCTAGCTGGCTCTCGACTTCTTTTATCTCAGCGGACCACTTGATGAGGTCGTCTGTCTTAATATCAGGATTTTCAAATCTTGCCTGGATTTCCTTCTTCTTTTTAGTGAGTTGCTCGATTTGTTTTTCGATTCGACTTATATTTTTTTGGGCTTCGCGATCTTGTTTGCCGCTATTGGAAGCAGATTCTTTTGGTTTAAGATCATCATATTTTTTAGATTCTTGTTCGAGACGATATTGTGTGTAATTGCCATTATAATCCCGGATGACACCTTCTCCCTCGAAAATAAAAAGATGATCCACCACTTTGTCCAGGAAAAACCGGTCGTGTGACACAATGATCAGGCATCCGGGGTACTCCGCCAGGTATTGTTCGATCACTTGTAGTGTAAATATGTCCAGGTCATTGGTCGGCTCATCGAGTATCAGGAAATTAGGTTGCTGCATGAGGATGGTCAATAAATACAATCTTCTCTTTTCACCCCCACTGATCTGGCTGACAAATACCTGCTGTTTTTTTCTGTCAAACATAAATCGTTCGAGTAGTTGTGCTACCCCGATCACGGAGCCGTCAGGTTGCTTCCAATTGTCTGCGATATCGCGGATTACATCGATCACTCGTTTATCTTCATCAAACTGCATACCTGCCTGTTCGTAATAAGCAAACTTTACGGTCGAGCCTCGTACGATTTTACCATGATCAGGCTGCAACTGGCCCATAAGAATATTGAGCAATGTAGATTTGCCAGCCCCATTGGGTCCGACGATGCCGATGCGTTCGCCTTTTTTAAATATGTAATGGAAGTCTTTGATCAAAGTGACTCCATTAAATGCTTTGTTGATATAATTCAGTTCGAGGATTTTACTACCCAACCGGGCTGAGGAAAATTCAAGTTTCAATTTTTGATCTTCACGCCGGGCATTGAGGGCAGTCTCTATCACATTAAATTTATCCACTCGGCTTTTAGCTTTGGTGGTTCTGGCTTTGGGCTGTCTTCGTACCCAGTTGAGCTCCTGCTTATAAAGTTGTTTGAGTTTATCATGTCGGATTTGATCGTTTTCGAGCATGAGTTCTTTTTTCTCCAAAAACTCAGAATAATTGCCTTTGTACCGATACAAGGTCTCATTATGCAATTCGAGGATAGTGTCACATACATTGTCCAGAAAATACCTGTCGTGGGTCACCATCAGCACGGTTAACGAATCCTGGCTGAGGTATTCTTCCAACCATTCGATCATGTCCATATCCAGGTGATTGCTGGGTTCGTCGAGGATGATCAGATCCGCCTGAGCTAGCAATACATGTGCCAGCGCGAGTCTTTTGACTTGTCCCCCTGAGAGCGTTTTTACTTTTTGCTCCAGGTTTTGAAGGTTGAGTTTGAACAGGATTTCCTTGACTTTGGATTCAATATCCCAGGCCTTATGCAGATCCATTTCGTGCAAAGCTTCTTCGAGATCCTTTGGGTTTTCGGTAGCATGCAGCTGGGCCAATTCATATTTTTTGACCGCTTTGATGGCCGGTACATCGGCATCCAGCACACTATCGATGACAGATGATTCGGGATCAAAATTTGGGTCCTGATCCAGAAATGCCACTTTGACATTTTTTGAAAGAAGAAAAGTAGCCAGTTCGCCCTCCGGTTTGTCTATCCCTGCTATCATCCTGAGCAGAGAACTTTTTCCTGTGCCGTTGGGGGCAATAAGGGCTATTTTTTCACCTTTATTGATCATCAGGTCTACATCTTTAAATAATATTTTTTCGCCAAAAGACTTGCTGGCACGTTCGAGGGTAAGGTAATGCATGTATCACTTAGAAGTTAATATTTGCCGGCTGCACCAGCAAACGGCAAAGATAAGGATCTCCTGGCAGTGAGGCTTTGTTTTACCGCGCATTAGGTGGTCTTCGCATAAAAGAAAATACAAGAAAAAAGTGCATTTATCGTCACTGTGAGGAATTCAACTTGTACTTTGAACTCTCTCGTACAATTCAAAAGTATGATCCAATTTATTGGTTTGATCAGCAAGGTGAGCTTCCGAAGACACCAATTGCCAATGATTCAAATCCACCGCTGGAAAAAAAGCATCTGCTTGCTCAGCGATAGTCTTTACACGCGTGAGATAGATTTTGTCCCACAGATGCTGGCTGGCCTGGTAGATTTGAGCACCTCCTATGATAAACGCTTCACTTTCGCCATGATCTATAGCTATTTCTAAAGCTTCCTCAATGGAGTGGGCTATAAGGCAGCCGGTGGATAGATAATACATATCTCGGGTGATCACCATATTGATCCTGTGAGGCAAGGGTTTTCCGATGCTTTCATAGGTTTGTCTACCCATGATGATATGGTGTGGTGTAGTTTGTTTTTTGAAATACTTGAGGTCTGCAGGCAGAAACCAGGGAATTTGCCCCTGAGCTCCAATAGCATTTTGTTCATCTACCGCTACTATACAAGAAACTATCATTGATTAAAATCTAGATCAGGGTTTAGCAGCTATTGCGTTTTTGTGAATGAGGTCTTGCTCCATGGTACGGGTTTCTAACCATAGGCGGGACGAATCGATTTGCCCTTTGATATATTTCTCCATCAGCAGACTTGCGATTGGAGCTGCATAGGTGGCGCCAAAACCTGAATTTTCTACGATGACTGCAATGGCTATTTTGGGATTGTCTCTCGGTGCAAAAGCGCAAAATACAGAATGATCCAACCCATGAGGGTTTTGAGCTGTACCGGTCTTGCCACAAACTTCTATGTCTTTAATCGCCGCTACCCGGGAGGTTCCGGAGATCACAGCCCTCGACATACCATCGATAACAATCTCAAATTTTGCCTTGTCGATGGCTATTTGATGAGGTTCTACAAATTTGGTCTGGGGATAAAACTTTTGATCTTTATATTTTCCTTTGTAAAAATGAGGGGTGATCCACGAACCACGGTTGGCGATGGCGGCACAAAGATTGGCCATTTGAGCTGGCGTGAGTTGTATCACACCTTGTCCTATCCCAATAGAGATTTCGTAGGCCGCTTTCCAGGAAGAAGTCTTATACAGCCTGGTATAATAGGCATCCGAAGGAATGGTTCCTGTCAACTCATTAAAATAATCCATACCCAGGGTCCTGCCCAATCCAAATTGCCTCATATATTCCGCAAATTCATCGATTCCCTTGCCTGGATTATTAGACCCATATTTATTCATTATGTCCTGGATCTTTTGGTAAAAATAAATATTGCAGGAGTGGCTGATGGCTTCCTGTACATTAGGGACATGACCATGTACATGGGTACATTTATATACTCTTCCCATCATATAGGAACCATTGCAATAGATTCCTGCATCCGGGTTGATTACGCCCATTTGCATGCCAGCCAACGCGACCACCGTTTTAAAAATAGAACCCGGTGGGTACTGAGCCTGGACTGTCCTGTCAAATAAGGGTTTGAGCGTGTCTTGAAGCAAGGAACTAAAGTATTTACCTCTGTCCCGGTCCACTGTCAAAAGATTAGGGTCATAGGTGGGAGCACTGACCAGGCATAATATCTCTCCGGTGGAAGGTTCGATAGCTACGATAGAGCCTAGTTTATTTTGCATGAGTTTCTCTCCATAGGCTTGCAAATCAGCATCGAGGCTTACTACCAGTTCATCCCCGCTGATGGCTGCCGAATCCTGGATACCATTCTGATAGGATCCTACCGTCACTCCGAGATTGTCTTTTAACAGATATTTCCATCCTTTGGTGCCTTTTAACTGGCTTTCATAGGCTCTTTCAATGCCACTCGTACCTTTATAATCCCCTCTTTCGTAGACACCATTAGATTTTTCTATTTCACCGGGATCTACTTCGCTGATATAACCCATCACGTGGGCGGCGATTGGCCTCGGATATCCACGGATATATCTTAGGTTAGCCGAAAACCCCGGAAACTCGTGCATCATCTCCTGAAACTTGGCAAATTGAGTGACTGATACCCCTTTGATGAAGGGAAATGGTTTGCTTTTGGAAAATTGTTTGTTTGACCAATCCTTATTTAAACCAGTGATAAAAGTTGCTTTGTCTATACCCAAAAGTTCACAGAATCGCAACGTATCCATCTTAGGGTCGATCTTCTTATAAGTAGCCTCAATATCATATACCGGATTATTGTACACGATTAATTGGCCGTTTCTATCATAGATCGCACCACGCGCAGGGTAACTCACTGCTTTCTCCAAAGCTGCAAACTTGGCCTTATTTCGAATATTCTTATCCAGAAACTGGATATATAATGTCTGGAACATAATCATTCCACTCAATAGAAGTATTGCAAACTGAATTATCCATTTGGCATCGTATCTCATTCCGGATCAAATATAAACATGTAAAGTAGCACCAATAATATCGATATTATAAAACTAAAGACAGTCTTTAACAGTATAGTGACAAAAAAGGCAGGCGTAAATACTTCCATAGAAAAGTAAAAAACCAAATAGGCTATCATGCCCAGGCTTGCATAAGAGACAAACCAATTGAGACCAAGGTGATACTTGCTGGGTAGGGGGATTCGATTATAACCTCCTTTTGGTTCGAGGTAACGGAGCAGCATGGGCCTGATAAACCCGAGAAAAGTGCCGGCACTGGCATGGACTCCCGGTGAGTCGTAAAACCAATCGACACAGAGCCCAGCCAGAAAACCCAGCAATACCAATAACCACCTGGGAGTAGTAATGGGTAGTAACAATACCCAAAGTGGAATCACAATCAGAGAAATATAATTAAATGATCCCCAAAAGAGATGCACTTGTTTTAATACCAATACCTGGAAAAGCAATAAAAACACAAATCTCAAGCTTTGTCGAAGCCAGGTACTGTTCATTTGATTGAGTTTAATAGTTCGAGACTGTCCAGTTCACTCCGATGCAGATCGCTGACTACGTATACTTTGTCCGTGCGAGCGATATCATTAAAAAGGCGGGCCTCAATTTCATAAAAGTTACCACCTGGTTCGATCGTGGCGCTGATGATTTCACCCACTACATGACCTCTGGGAAAATGGGAGAATTCCGTGGTTACGATCGTATCTCCTACCTTGATATCAGCATGTTTCGGTATGGCCTCGATGCTGACCAGGATGGGTGAGTGGCCATCCCAAACCATGTTGCCAATATTGTGATTTCTTTTGATCATGACACTCACCCTGGCATTGCTATTGAGGATAGAGATTACAGAGGAGTATCGTTGGCCTACATTTTTTACAAATCCAACAATGCCATTGGATTCTATGACAGTTGAATATTTTTTTATCCCGTCCAGGGCACCTTTGTTGATCGTCATCATATTGTTGCGGAACTCGATGGAGTTGTTGACGATCTGAGCGGGTATCAGTAGGAATCGTTGTTGTCCGATGGTGTCATTGACCGAATCGATTCGTGTATTTACTGTACCGGTCAAATTATAGACCTGAGCCTTTAAACTGGCATTTTCAGCAGCGAGATCATGATTGACCTTACGCAGTCCAAAATAATTTTTAACATTATTTACTTTCTCTAATAGCTTGCCACTGAATATAGTAGAAGAATTGAGGAAAATCTCCCGTTGACTCTCATTCCTGCGAATAATCAGCCGAATACTGACAAACTCCAATATCAAGAAAAGGAATACAAACGCATACCGGTAAAAAAAAGCAAAAAGATTTTGCATAATCCGGCATCAAAGATCAAACACTTTTCCGGTCAATCAAAAAAGAATATCGATCAGAATTTTTTAAAGCAAGTCCCGTACCTCTGACTACGGCTCTTAATGGATCATCTACGACCCTGACAGGTAGTTTTGTTTTGGCAGAAATCCTTTTGTCCAGTCCTCTCAGCAATGCACCTCCACCGGTCAGGTAAAGGCCATTTTTGTAGATATCAGCGGCTAGTTCAGGAGGGGTCGATTCCAGGGCTTTGAGGATAGCATCCTCTATTTTTGCGATGGATTTGTCCAAAGCAGTCGCTATTTCTGTATGATTGACGGTGATCTGCTTAGGGATACCAGTCATTAGATCACGACCATTGACGGCGTAGTCATCTGGAGGAGACTCCAGTTGTTTAAGTGCAGAACCTACATTGATCTTCAGCTGCTCAGCAGTGCGCTCGCCGATGAGGATATTATGGGCACGCTTCATATACTCCATTATATCGTAGTTAAACTCATCTCCTGCTGTCCTGATCGATTGGTCTGTAACGATGCCGGACATAGCTATTACTGCAATTTCTGTGGTACCTCCTCCGATATCGATGATGATATGACCTACTGGCTCTTCGACATCCAGGCCTATACCTAATGCAGCAGCCATGGGCTCATGAATGAGGTAAGTTTCTTTGGAGTCTACATGGTCAGCTGAGTCAAAAACGGCTCTTTTTTCCACTTCTGTGATACCGGACGGTATACAGATCACCATTTTAAGGTGAGAAAAAAAGTTTCGTTTGGTCCCTATCATGTTGATGAGGCCTTCTATTAGTTTTTCGGCAGCCTGAAAATCAGCAATCACTCCATCTTTTAATGGCCTGATTGTCTTGATATTTTCATGCGTTTTTTCGTGCATCTGCATAGCCCTGGAGCCTACAGCGATAGTTTCACCTGTTTTCCTATTGATAGCCACGATAGATGGCTCATCAATAACGATCACATCATTTTGCATGATCAGCGTATTCGCTGTACCCAGGTCAATTGCTAATTCCTGTTTAAAAAAATTAAACCACTTCATTCGTATTTGTTAAATCCCATATTTGTTTAAGCAAAAACTTTGCCTAAAATTAAATTAATCTAATATTCACGGGATTGGAACGCAAAGGAAACAAATAATATTAGAATAATGTTATGAGGTAATGAATTTATTTTCAGGATTTTAACTTAAAATTAGCCTACGGTGATCAAGGTGAGATCTTTTTCTTGAAAATATTTTTTTGCAATCCTTTGAATATCTTCTGCGGTCACATTTTTGATGCCTTCGATTAATTGAACAAAAGCTGCCTTTCCCCCCTCTAAGGAAAGGACGCGGATCAATTCGGATTCGGCAAAAGCGTTTTCAAAATATTGCAGGAAGCTGCCCAATAGGTAGTTTTTGACAGTCTGCAGTTCAGATGCTTTGACGGGCTTGGCTTTCAATCTATTGATTTCAGCATAGATCTCCCTGATTGCCAGCGGACTCCTAAGTTTATCTACTTCTGTTGAAATCAAAAAATACCCATCCAGCATAAAGGTATCCAGGCTGGAATAGATATGATAGGTGAGCCCATTTTTTTCTCTTAGATTTTGCATTAGATTGGATCCGTAGTATCCGCCTAACAGGGTATTAAACACATACATGCTTACATAATCCGGATGCTGACGGTTAAATAGCCGCCTTCCTAATCTGATGGAGGTTTGAACCGAATCCTGGAGCAAAATTTGAAAATTGCCTGGTGGTGGAAACTTATGTGGTAAATGCCTTCGGGGTGGCCGGTGGTTTTTGAGACGGAGGTTACCCAAAGTGTCCTGTATCAAGTTTGCTGTACTTTCCTCGAATGACCCTGATAGAAATATTTTACAGCGATCCATGCAGTAATGTGATTGAAAATGGTTGATTAAATCCTCGCGATTGATTTCTTCAATAGATTCTACTGTACTGTTGTAACCATAAGGGTGTTTGGTTCCAAAAAGATGCTCCGTAAAGGTTCTATATGCCACTACATCACCTCTCAGGTCATCGCTTCTCAGTTTTTCCTTTTGTTGCCTTTTGTATAATTTGAGCTCACTGGCTGGAAAAACCGCCTCACTCAGCATCTCGATCAGAAGTGGCAATACTTTGGCCAGGTATTTTTCCAATACATAGACTTTGATCCCACACTGGTCCACATAATAATCAAAGTTGACGGAACTGCCCCAGTGATCGAAGCCTTCTGCTACCTTGGTAGCGGATTTTTTGGTAGTGCCTCCTTTGATCAGTTGCAGGGTAGCGGTAGCCAGACCTTTTTTGGCTTCATAGGGCCGGCCTGCCGGAAACATGAGTTCAAGCTTGAGTGCAGGCACGGTGCCTCTGTGAATCTGGAAAAAACTAGCCCCATTCTTGCAGCGAGACTGATTTATAATAGGTGAAGGCGGAGTATATTGTTTGATAGAAGATCGTGAGCGCATTGAATGGATCCTGATGGGGTGCAAAAGTAATGATATTCGACTGGTCTGAGGCTCTAAGACTTATCTAGAATCTCTCTTTTCTTCTAAAGGTCTTGTGATAAAATGGTTCAAATAGGATAGAATATTGGCTGCCTAACTGCTTTTAGTTATTTTTGCAGCCTCAATCAATATATACCTCAATGAAATTTAGCGTATCCTCAGCAGAATTGCTTAAACAGATTCAAGTAGCTTCTGGCGCCATTGGTACCAATCCTGTGCTACCAATTCTTGAAGATTTTCTGTTTCATGTGAAAGGGAAAATCCTGACCATTTCTGCTACTGACCTCGAAACATCAGTCAAGACTGAGATGGAGATCAAAGCTGACCAAAATGGCTCTGTAGCTATCCCAGCCAAGATCCTCAATGATACCTTAAAGTCGCTTCCGGAACAGCCTGTATCAGTATCGGTAGATCCTGCCAACAATAGCATCGAGATCACTTCCAGTTATGGCAGGTATCGACTGGCAGGTGAAAATGCAGGGGATTTCCCAAGTTTTCCTTCTACCAGCACCCAGGATACGATCAAAATCAATTCTGACATCCTGCATGAGGCTTTTAATAAAACACTGTTCGCCACCTCCAACGACGAACTAAGATTGGCCATGACCGGAGTACTGGTGCAACTTGATTTTAATAAAATATTGTTTGTATCGACGGATGCCCATAAACTGGTCAAATATGCCTTCCATGGGATCTCCAATGATGTCGCTACCCAATTTATTCTGCCTAAAAAGACCTGCAATCTGCTCAAAAATGTATTGCCTGCTGATACGGAGGTAGAGGTTTCGTTTAATAAATCAAATGCTTTTTTTACGTTTGGTCATACCATCATGGCTTGTAGGCTGCTGGATGCCAAATATCCTGACTACAATGCAGTCATTCCGGTTGACAACCCAAATGTCCTCACTGTCAATCGACCACAACTACTTCAATCTCTCAGAAGGATATCGATCTATGCCAATAAGACTACCAACCAGGTAGCGCTGCATATCGATGACGGAAGCCTGACTATCACCTCCCAGGATCTAGATTTTTCCAATGAGGCTACTGAACAACTGGCCTGCTCCTTCAAGGGCAGCCCTATGAGTATTGCATTTAATGGTAAGTTTTTGATTGAGATGTTAAGTGTGTTGACTTATGATGAAGTTTGTTTTAAGCTTTCCACTCCTAATCGTGCTGGTATAGTGACCCCTGCGGAAGAAGTCAAAGGTCAGGATTTGCTCATGTTGGTGATGCCGGTACTGATTAATCAATCGCATTAGAGCATCCCGAAGCTTCGGGAGGCAATGGACAATAAGCAACGGGCAATGGTCAATAGGCAATGGGCAATAGTGCGTCCCGAAGCTTCGGGAGACACCCTTTAGGGATGGGGTAGTGCGGTCGAATGAAGGACACAATAGACAATAAGCAATAGACAAAAGTGCGTCCCGAAGACTTCGGGAGACTCCCTTTAGGGTAGGAGTTGTGCGGTCGAATGAAGGAAAAAAGCAATTTTCAATGGTCAATGTTCAATATGCAATAGACAATAATCCAATAGATAACATTCAATTGTCAATTGTCAATTTGCCCATTGTCAATTGCATATTGTCAATTGAAAATCGCCATTGAAATTTAATATATGAAAATCGGCCTATTCTTTGGTTCTTTCAATCCGGTGCATACAGGGCATATGATCATAGCTAATTTTATGGCTTATCGGACGGATCTGCACCAGGTCTGGATGGTCGTGTCTCCTCAAAATCCTCTAAAACCTGCCTCGAGTTTAGCAAAAGACTATGATAGGCTGCATATGGTCCAATTGGCTATCGGTCAAAATCCAAGGCTAAGAGCATCCAATATCGAATTCTCATTGTCCAAACCTTCCTATACCATAGATACACTGACTTACCTCAAGGAGAAGTATCCCGAAAATGAATTTGTGCTGATCATGGGAGGAGATAACCTCGCCACCCTGCATAAATGGAAAAACTTTGAAAAGATCCTGGAGCTATATCAAATATATCTGTACAAACGGCCCAAATACGAGCTTGGGTCGCTGGCTCATCATGAGCACATAAGTCATTTTGATGCGCCTCTGTTAGATCTGTCGGCTACCTATATCAGGGAGTCGATCAGAGATGGTTTAAGTGTGCAATACCTGGTACCTGAGCCGGTATTTGAATATCTCCAGGGGAGCTCTATGTATAGTTAGAGTGGTTATTCTAACCGTATTTCACTCCAGTCATAGTCAAAGATCCTCCTACCAAATGGTCATTGAAAAAGCTCACCTTGTCTTTAGTAGTTTTTGCACCTAATACATACATCAGGGGAAGGTAGTGATCCGGTGTAGGTATAGCCAGCATGGCGGATTTGTGCAGATCAGGATAATTGATCAATGCATTATTGTCATGATCTTTGAGCTTGGACTTAAAGATAGTATTCATTTCCTTGGCCCAGTCAAAACCAAAATCTGGTGTGGAGATCTTGTTCCAGGCGACCATGCCAAGGTTGTGTACCATATTGCCACTACCGATGATCAAAACGCCTCGTTTGCGTAGAGATGCAAGGTCTCGCCCTAATTCATAATGATAGGCTGCAGGACGATTGTAGTCAATACTCAATTGTAATACAGGGATATTCGCTTCTGGATACATGTGGCGTACTACAGTCCAGGTGCCATGATCCAGGCCCCAAT